>JBAXWD010000004.1:0-17325 GCA_037128645.1 Candidatus Berkelbacteria bacterium | reverse complement strand
AGTTTGATGCGACTGTAAGGTCCTGTCTCGCTGCGGGTATTGACCCGGACAAAATCCGGGAGGAGCTGCAGCCACTGGTCGATATTGGATATCTCAAGGAGAGAAAGTAATTATTGGGCGACCGCTCCGAGTCTTAGTTGATTCGGAGCTTTTTTTATAGGTGGAAACCTGCTATTATCAGCTCAATGTTAAACAATATCAATCGCCTGCGAAAAGCGGGTGACATTCAAAAAGTTTTTAAATTTGGCAAGTCGGCAAGATCTGCGAATTTTTCTATTCGCTATAATCCAAATCGTGTAAGCAATAATCGCTTCGCTGTTGTTGTTGGTACCAAGGTGGATAAACGGGCAACTCGCAGAAACGCTATAAAACGGCTTGTAAGAGAAGTTATTCGACTAAATATACAATCTATCCCGACAAGCTTTGATATTGTTCTCACGGCTCACAAACTAGCAAATTGGCCGATAAAATTAGCCGATGTCCAGCCGGAATTAACCGAGCTATTGCAAAAGATCAGATAATTAATTGTTATAACTTCGTATAAATTCCAAATTTCAAGAAACAAATCACAAACAAATCAAAAATTCCAAATGACAAACAACTATGATTTAGAAGGGCGAGTTACAAAGTTTGGGGTTGGTGTCGCTGTTTTTTGCCGAACATTGAAACTGGATTCAGTTAATTGTAGAATTGTCGAACAGGTAATTGGCAGTTGTGGATCAGTCGGGGCTAATTATCTCGAAGCAAACGATGCTTTGGGTAAAAAAGATTTTGTTATGAGACTCAAAATTGCTCGAAAAGAAGCCAAAGAGGCAGTCCACTGGCTAGAAATGTTGAAGTCAGCAAACCCTAATCACTCTGGAGAAATTGAGAAACTTGTATGTGAGGCAGTTGAGCTTCAAAATATTCTCTCCGCGATCATTTCCAAGGTTTAAATATTGTGATTTGAAATTTGTATGCGATTTGGAAATTGTAATTTGAGATTTATGAAAAAATATAACAATCGAACAATTATTCAAAGAATTTTGATTTGGTTTATTAATTTGTATCAAAATACTTTGAGTTTGGATCACGGTTGGTTTTCGTCGCGTTATCCGGGCGGATACTGCAAATATCATCCTGATTGCTCCGAGTATTGCAAACAGGCGATAGAAAAGAAGGGCGCCGCAAAGGGGATTGCGCTTGGAGCGTGGCGTGTGCTACGATGTAATCCATGGAGTGCGGGAGGGTACGATCCAGTGAATCATGAATCATGAATTGTGAATAATGGGCTCAAAACCATAATTCTTAATTCATAATTCATAATTCTTAATTCAAGGAAAAAATGTCTGCATTTTTTACTACAATCTTGTTTATTCCGATCTATAACATGCTTATGTATCTGGTTGCTGTAATTCCTGGCCACCAAGTGGCATTGGCAATTATTGCCTTAACCGTGATTATCCGCTTAATCTTGTTGCCATCTTCAATAAAGGCATCAAAATCTACAATTGAAATGCAGAAGATTCAACCACTGTTGAATGCCGTTCGGGCCAAATACAAGGGCGATCAGCTAAAAATGTCGCAGGAAATGCAGCGCTTGTTCAAAGAGCATAAGGTTTCGCCGTATGGAAGTTGTTTGCCGCTAATTGTGCAAATGGTTGTGCTTGTAGTTTTTTATCGGGTAATTTTGATTGGTTTCAGCGCTGGCCACTTTAATCTTCTTTATTCGTTTATTCCCAAGCCTTCGGAAATCAACCTTGCCTTCTTTGGTATTGATGTTTCCAAGCCAGACCTTTGGGTTCTGCCAATTCTAGCTGGTGCCTTACAGTTTGTTCAGACAAAAATGATGCCGCAACCACCGCAATCAAAAGGCTCGAATGATCCAGCTGCAATGATGAACAAGCAAATAATCTATTTTTTGCCCTTGATTACAATCTTTATTGGTCGCGCGCTTCCTGCAGGCTTGGCGCTGTATTGGGTTCTAACATCCGTGGTCATGATTTTTCAGCAATGGTATGTTAACGACCACTTTAAGCTTGGCTTTTGGGGCAAATTCCCAGCCGTGCCAATTGCAGAACTTCCTGAGTACACAATAGACAAAGATGCATCACCCGCTGGAACCGAACTCCACCCTGAACACGAAAGAATTATCGAAGCTGATGAAAAGAAGATCCGAGCCAAAGGCGTAGAGATTACAGTGCGAAAGCGCAAATAGTTTATCAAGTTGCAAGTTAATCAAGTAACAAGTTGAGTGAATATAAAAAATCCGCAATCAAATGCGGGTTTTTTAATGGCGGAGAGGCAGGGATTCGAACCCTGGAGGACCTTGCGGCCCTACTTGTTTTCGAAACAAGCGCACTAGACCAACTATGCGACCTCTCCAAACTTTTTTATGATCTCTAACTTTTCCTTCCGGCCTGGAAAATTTTTCAGATACCACTCTCGTTTGCAAGCTTCGGATCTGGAATCAAAATGCTCTGAGTAAATCATTTTCCACGGACCAAATGGCCTGGTTGATTTGGCTCCGTCATTATTATGCTCGGATAATCGTCTTGCTAAATCGGTTGTAATACCGATGTAGTGACGCCCATTTTTATTTTCAAGCATGTAGACAAAATATTTCATTGGCTAGGCTCAATTATAGCTCAAACTGTGCTAGAATACAATTGAGTAATTTATGGGGAATAAAACATATTTGGGCAAAATCATGATGAATTTGGTTTTTTTGCACGGTCTCTCTGGGTCAAAGAATAATTTTGAATATTTAGAGAAGGAATTTTCTGGTTACAAAGTCATCTCCTTTGATCTTTTGGGGTTTGGCGAGGAAGCTAAACCGATTATCAATTATACTCCCGATGATTTTGTTAGGTTTATAGAGCAAAAGCTGCAATTGACTGCTAATGATGGCAATAAATATATTTTAGTCGGGCACTCATTGGGCGCTGCGCTGGCAAAAGACGTCGCAATAAAGTACCCACAAAAAATTACAAAGATATTTCTTTTGGGCTATCCATTTAAGCTCGAGTCTAAAATGCCTACTCATAATGGTTCACTAAAGAGGATTATTTGTGAGATGAAGATTGCTTTTAGATTTATTATCTGGCCACTAGTCTTCTTGTTTGCGCGTAAATATCGCAAGGCCTATCTCGATTATTTTAAATCCACAAGTCGGTCTGAATGTTTAACAATGCAAAACACCGTCTTGTGCGACAATAAAGAGCGTTTGTTTGCTATCTCGAATAAAGTGGTTTTTATAAATGGGAGGAGTGACAGAAGGGTAGATTTAGAATTTGCCAAAAAATTCAAGCATTTTATTATAAAGTCGATGGGGCATTCTTTTTTCAATCATGAGCACCAAATTGCACGGATCACTAAGGATAACATATGAACAAACTAAAATTTCCTAAAAACTTTCTTTTTGGGTCGGCGACGTCGGCGCATCAAATCGAAGGCCATTTATATAATGACTGGGCGCGCTGGGAAAAAACTCCTGGTCATATTTCTGACGGAACAACATCTGAGACTGGGGCTGACAGTTGGAATAAATGGCGTGAAGACATTCAGCTACTAAAAAACACCTCACAGAATGCCTACAGATTCTCCGTCGAGTGGTCACGAATTGAGCCAAAAGAAGGCGTGTTCGATAAAGATGCTATTCTACATTACGATCAAATAATCAATGAGCTAGCTAAGAATAACATCACACCAATGGTGACACTTTTCCACTTCACTTGCCCGCTTTGGCTCGATGATATCGGTGGCGTGACAAACAGAAAGTTCACTCAGTATTTCGCCCGTTTTGCTGGCCGCATGGCCAAAGAATTTGGTGATAAAGTTGAGCTCTGGTCGGTGATTAATGAGCCTAGTGTGTATGTAAATGCTGGGTATATCATTGGTCACTGGTACCCAGGTAAGCGCAATGTTATTGGTGGGGTCAAGGCATTTTTTCACCTTGTTTCTGCTCATAAACAAGCGTACACTAGCATGAAAAAGGCAAACCCGAGGGTCAAGGTAGGAATTGCTATGAATATGACTGCATTTGAGCCAGTTAAAAACACTTGGTGCAACCTGACATTAACAAGAATTGCAAAGTGGTTGGTAAATGAATATTCAATAAATTTGGTTCACAAAAACCTCGACTTTCTCGGCATAAATCATTACATGTCACACAAAATTCAATGCAAAAAACCAATTATGTTCGATGAGGGCGGAGTTAAAAGCGAATATGGCTGGAGCGTACACCCACGGGGGCTTTATCAGGTGATTATGGAAGCAAAACACTGGAATTTACCCATGTATATTACAGAGAATGGCACGGCTGATTCATCTGATAAATTGCGACAAACATTTATTCCTAATTTTTTAGAAAAATGCTCAGAAGCCATTGCTGATGGTGCCGACCTTCGAGGTTACTTTCACTGGTCTCTGATTGACAATTTTGAATGGGCCAGCGGTTATTCAATGAAATTTGGTTTGCATACCATCGACCGAAAACCCCGCAAATCGGCGGAGATTTATAAGAAAATTATTGATAGTTCTAAATAAGCAAAACTTTTAACGCCTTGATTCAACTCCATTGACCTATTGTATTTTGTAATAAAAAAAGGCGGGTATTAGCCGCCTCGAATTGGCACTGCCGCTAATGCAGTGTGCGGGGATCGTGGACAGGAGCGATGCCGAGCCTGGAAAGACCGCCATCTATCGTTAGTACCAAATCAGACATCTCTGACTGTGGCGACATCAGCCAACTGATTCCGTGGCATACATCTTCGGCCCGAATCTTGCGGCGCATCGGCAAGATCTTATCGAGGGCTTCCAGTAGCTTGTTGACCAGCGGGACGCCTTTGGCGGAGAAGGTTAGGACCGGCCCAGCATTCAGAAGGCGAATTCTGACGCCTTGCCTGCTGAGTTCGTTGTCCAGGTTGAGAGCGATCGGATAGAGCAGCTCTTTCCCTGGCGCCATCGCCCAATATGGCTCAATGTAGCGGCGGCAGCCCAGTTCGAAGGTCATGGCAACGCCTACTGCTTCATGGCTAAGAATGCGGTGTTTGTCGTTGCCGCCCCCCATCAACTGGTCAGTCAGCCAATGGAACGACCAGGCGTTGACCTTGATCGTTTCTACCAACTCGTCGAAGGTCATCGAGAGAAATGTGCGATCGGGAACACGAGTGCTCATGGGAGAGCTTGCTATCGAGTGAAGGAAACCGTCGATCGTTATTCCCTGGTTGCGGAGCACTTCGCATAAGGCAATAATGTTCACCTCTTCACTGAAGTCGCAGGGCACCACGATGGATCCGCCGGCGCATCTCTGGGCCATCCTGATGATACGCTCGTCCGGGTGGCAGGTAATGATCGGATTTCCGCCTTGCTGGCGGACCTCGTTGACGAATGTGGTACCAATGCCACCGGGCAGTCCGACGCCTGAAACCAGAATGGTTCGTCCTTTGAGCAGTTGTGACATGCTAAAGCACCCCTTTGGGTTGCTGGTTTTATGGGTCTGCAAGAAGGAAAATACCATTTTTTATTGTTGATGTCAATGACATCCAGGGTAGCAGAACTAATATCTGACTAATCTCATAATTTTTGTGGTAAAATAGATCTAAATATTAAGGAGGAGGAAATATTATGAAGTGGAAAGAGATTTTGTTAAAAGCGCTCGAGTACATTAAAAAGTATCGCGCGTTGTGGTATTTGGGTATTTTGGCAGCCCTGACTGAAGGCGGATCTGGCAGTAATTTTTCCAGTATAAAGAGTTCTGCTACCGGGAACTCAACTGGTCTAACCGACACAATGCAGTCATCGCTAAACAAGGTTTTTGATTGGATCTCTAACAATCGGGCAGAAGTTGTTGTTATTGCACTGGCCTTAGTCCTGATTTCGCTAATAATCCTCTATATTTCTTATTCCGCCCGAGCCGGCCTAATTCACTCGATAGACAAGGCAGAGTCTGGTGGTAAAAAGCCTGAGTTCCATGAGGCGTTTCATACCGGTCAAAAATATTTCTGGCGGTTTCTCGGATTGTCTCTTTTAATTGCTTTGATGATTTTTGCCGTTGTCTTTGTTTTGGTTGGGCTAATAGCGATTTTTATTATTTTAGTTGCAGCCGTTAGCATGTGGTTCCTAATTGTGGTAATTCCAGTAGGATTACTATTGGTTTTAGGTATTGTAGTACTGGCGGTTTATCTCGGCTGGATATTGCAGCTAGCCTTTAGAGAGGTTGTTATTAAAGAAAAAAGTATCTCAGCGGCCTTTGCTGGCGCCAGAGAGCTTATTCATCATAACTTCACAAATGTGGTTTTGGCATGGTTGATACAAGCAGCAGTCAATTTAGTTGCCGGAATTGCCATGGTAATTGTAGTTTTGGTCATTGGCGGGGCATTATTCGCCATTGGGGTTGGAATTTATTTTGCTGGCGGGCTAGCTGCCGTCCTGGCTTATGGGTCGGCTGCAGTCATAATATTCATTGCTCTAACATTATTTCTTAGCGGTATCATTGCCGCTTATATTTCAACTTACTGGACAATCGTCTATAAAACTCTAAGCACGAAATCCTAAACTCTAAACAAGCCCAAATGATCAAATTTTCAAATATTTTAAACATTAAGACATTTGAATTTTGATATTGTTTAGAAATTAGATATTAGAATTTAGAAATTTCCCCGGAGGGGACATGGTCGACATCGATCAAAAATTATTTAACTTGCGGCGACAAGACGAAGAGGAGCTAACTCAAGCTCTGGCCGCTCGACTTGGAATGGGCTACGTCGACATGGTCGGATATCCTTTTGCTTCTGAGCTTTATATGCTATTCCCAGCCGAAATAATGCTTCGATATTCCTTTGTGCCGTATCTTAAAATTGGTAAAGAGATTAAACTTGCTGTTACAAATAGTGTAAACGATAGGCTGAAGAACTATTTAAATGAATATTCTCAGGCCAATAATACTAAGTTCGCCTTTTCTATAGTTTCTAAAACTGGCTTGCTCTATACCGTTGACTATTTCACCAAACAGCAGGCCGAATTACAGAAAAAAACACTGGCTATTTCTCAACACCAAGAAGACCTAATTGACAAGGTCAAAACAGTAGCCGATATCGCCGAGGCGGCCAAAAGAGTCACGACCACCGAGTTGCTGGATTTGGTTTTAGTTTCCGCGGCGAAAATGAACGCATCAGATATTCATATTGAGCCAGGGGAGACAGATTTTTTGGTTCGTTTTCGAGTCGATGGTGTTCTCCAGGACGTTTTGCGGATGAATCTGTCGGCCTATAAGTTTTTGCTTTCTCGAATCAAATTTTTGGCCAAATTGAAGATGGATGTCGTGGCTGAACCGCAAGATGGCCGATTTACTATTAAACATGGGTCAAATGAGGTGGACTTGCGTGTGTCCGCTTTGCCTTCGGCCTACGGCGAAAGCATTGTTTTGCGTCTTTTGGGCCAAGAAATGTCCATTAAAAAATTGACTGATTTGGGTTTCCGCCCCGATGCGCTGAAAATTATCAAGGATGCAATTTCTAAGCCGCACGGAATGATATTAAATACTGGCCCGACTGGTTCTGGTAAATCTACAACTCTATATGCCGTAATTATGGAATTAAAAAAGCCGGGCATAAAGATTATTTCACTCGAAGATCCTATTGAGTACCGAATATCGGGCGTTGAACAAAGCCAGGTAGATCCGGAGGCCGGCTACACTTTTGCAGATGGTCTGCGAGCCGCCCTGCGCCAAGATCCGGACATATTAATGGTTGGTGAGATACGCGACAAGGAAACGGCTGAAATTGGCGTTCAAGCCGCTCTGACGGGCCACTTGCTACTTTCAACTCTTCACTCGAACACTGCCGCCGCTGCATTACCGCGCCTTTTGGAAATTGGTGTCCGGCCATTTCTCTTGGCCGGTTCAATAAATTTAATTATGGGTCAGCGCCTAGTTCGCAAGGTGTGTAAGGCATGTGCCCAAGAATTTACTCCGACTGAACCAGTCTGGGAGGAGATACGAAATATACTGGTGCCGATTAAAGATCGGATAGAGCCACAAATCGCAGCCATGCTTGATTTGCCTATCGCTCAAGTTAAACTTAAGCGCGGTATTGGCTGCCCAGCTTGTAATAAATCCGGATATTCTGGCCGCCAAGTCATTGTCGAGGTTTTGGTGCCAACTCCTGCCATGGAGGCTTTAATTGGCAGAGAGGCTACAATTGCCGAATTTACAAAAACAGCCCTGACAGAAGGCCTAATTACCATGGAACAAGATGGTTTGATTCAGGTTCTAAAAGGGGTTACAACTACAACTGAGGTTTGGCGAGTCACAAAGGACTAAGAAATTTGCTTAATAAAAAAAACCGCCTGAAGATCCTGGGCGGTTTTTTTAACAACGAATTTTCAACTGAGATTTAGGTAATATAGTTACCGGCAATGTTGACGACGATGTGAAGAATGAAGTAAGCAAAAACAATAATGACAACGCCGATGATAGCGTTAATTACACCCTGCTGACCTTTTTTGGCTGAATCTGGGTTACCAGCTGCGGTGATGTAAAGGATTCCGGAGTAGATCATATAGATAATAGCTAGCGCACCAGCAATAAGAGTTATGATATTTACACCTCTGCTAAGTATCGTCCCGATATCACTGGTTGTTGCAGTGCTTGTTGCTGTTGGCGTAATAAAATCCCAATTGTTAGCCGCGTGAGCTTTTGTAACCAACCAATTCATCATCATTCCTCCTTAAATTATAATATTATATTGCTACTTAACTAATGGTATTACAGGCAAAATCAGTTGTCAAGTTTTTTTGGTTAACCAATTATTTCAAGACCTTTCCGAAGATGTTGATGATCACATTGGCTGAAAGTATAAAAGCCAAGCCTATGACTGTCCAGATAAGAGTTTTTTTGGCACTTTCGGCCTTTGATTCGTCTCCGAAAGATGTAATGTAAAGAAAGCTAGCGTAGAGAATAAGAAAGACGGCAACCACCTCGGCATAATAAACGGCAAGTTGAATAATTTTCCAAATAAAGCCATTATCGTGACCAATTATGTCCATAATGCTAGCGTTTGGCCCGCCAAAGCTGGTCGGCACGATTGTGCCTGGACTGCTAGGTGTGTCAGGGCTATTGCCAATAATACTTTGGACCTGGGTGATTGTTGTTCTAACTAGTAATACACAGGCAAGTGCACCGATAACACCATAAATGGCAAACAACAATCCCTTTTTGCCGGTTTCTGCACCTTTGGAGTCTCCCCCGGAGGTTATATATTTCATGCCAGCTATAATTAGGGCGATTAAGGCTAGAAATCCTAGGATGTATAGGGTGAATGGACCGATTAGTTTTAACACACCGTTTATTGTTTCAATGCTTGATTTTTGCAAATTTGCTGCCCAGCCTGGAGTAACACTGCCACCGGTCGTACCATCACCTCCGGTGCCTCCGGTTCCACCGCCACCTGTCATATCTTTAACAACGGTAATGTCAGCGCTAACTACTGGGGCTGCGCCGCTGTATTCAGGGTAAGTCGTGTCTGACGCATTCGTCTTTAGCCCGAAAGCCTTCAACATTACGGTGTAAGTGCCAGGAACGGTACTTGATACGTCCCATGACACAGGCTTGTCGGTGAATGAGTCTTGTGGATGAGTTGCGTCACCAAAAGGACCAAAAGTACCGTTCTCGATGCAACCGGTGGAGTCATTGCCCATCATAGTACTGTGGTTAAATGGGCAGATGTACCAACTTATTTTCCCGACCCTTGGCGGGTTTGCATCGGCGCCATATCCTCCAGGGTTAAGATTTTGTGCAGTAATTTTAATTTGTACGCTTCGCGTATTGCTTAAATCAACTGATGCCGGGGTGGTTACTGTCATTGGCACTAATCCGCCGCCCGGCGTTACCACGTCTCCAACTGCTGGTAAAACAGTCACAGTTTTTGAAACCTTACCAAAATCGTTATTACCACTAAGAGTACTGTATGCTTTTAGCATCAGGGTACGTGCTGCAGGGTTGGAGGTGCTTAGGTCTTGGCTGGTATCTGGGCCCCAGTCAAATGTGCCACTATGTTTGGCTGAGTCCCAGGTGCAGCCGATACTGTCGGAGGTTGGTTGGCTATCACTACCGTTAAAGTCGATATTACAAAAAGTTTTTTGGTCAATATTGAAAAGTACTCGATCGAGAGAAGCTCCATTCGTCATATTTAAACCGTTGAGATTAACTGAGAAAGTAACAACCTGGCTTTCAGAGTGTTGAATTGTTCCAACGCTTGATATTGTTAGTCCGCTAGAGCTTGAATCGCCTTGAATCTGTCGGTTGTAATTCGCAATCGCGGTATCAATCTTGGTTTTGTTTGTTGTGTCGCTAATGTTACTTGCTTCGGTGGACGCAGAATTTAGAACTGCCAGTGCCAAAGAGCTGGTGTGAGGGTTGGCATAATGATAATTAGCATCAATTCTGACACCATAGGCGTATTGGCTCTGTGAGGCACTAGTAATTGATTCTGGTGTGACATCCTTGTCGCAGATTTCGAGTGAATCTGTACATCGCGCAAGAACACTGGGATCCTTGGTTAGCACTAAATTTCCAGCAACCCGAAAATTGCTAGCCGCTAATACTGAGGCGTGATTATACAATGTGATTGCATTGGTTAGAGCTTGAACGTCGGGGCCGTTATTTGATCCTTGCGCCTTGCTCTTTGCCCAAACTAAGAATTTTCGCGCCGCCGCGGAGCTGTTGGCAAGGTCGCCATAAGTGTAATCATATGGAGGCATTGGAACAATGGCCATTGATGCCGTGATATAGTTTCCTTCACTATCCGGGTTACTTTGATAAGGAACAATGTAAGCTGGATGAATGCTGCTGCTGCTACCCATCACCGAGCTGATTTCGGCGGTATTATATATTTTAAGGAATGGAAGGTTTGAGCCTGAAATACTGGAAATTGAATATTTGCTGGCCGGTACTGCGGCAATGGTTTCGGTGGAATAAGTAAAATCTAGGTCATGACCATCTCCAATGAAAACATTGCTTGGGTCAGCCGAGGCTAAAAACCCTTTGTATACAACTAGCGAAGTAATAAATAAAATAACCAAGCCGAACAGCACAATTAGTAAGTTTCCAAGAAATCTTTTTGAAATTATCTTTTTTTTCATTAAATCCCCCAAACCGAAGTCTTAAATCCGGCAATATTGCCAACTAATACAACCAGCATTAAAAGTGCAGCACCCATGAGAGTGCTGAACAAAATATCCTTTGCTTCATTAATAGAGCTAGAATCGCCCCTACTAGTCATATATTTGTAACCGGCAAATATAACCATTAGAATCGAAAGTGCTACTGCGACCTTCATTGCAAAACCATACATTTTTCTGATGTATTCGGTGTATGTATAGCGTGTGCCACTTTGTATTGCGTTATCAGATGTTCCGTTTGGGAAGCTGACGCCAACGCCAACGCCAGGGTCAGTATTGGCAGTTGTGCCAGTTACAGTGGTTGCAGCTGGAGTTGTCGCCGCGGCGACAACTTTGTCCTGATTACTAGAAGAAGCTTCGGCGGCAGCAATTTGATCGTCTGTTGCTGAGACCGCCTTTGCCGCCACCGGGATGGCGCAGGAGGTTGGGGCTGAGGTGGGATCATCGAAATAAATTGTTGAGTCTTCAGCCAAAATATGGCCGGCAAAACAGACAAAAAAGCTGCAAACAATTGGTATTGTCGCCAGAACCACCATAATTTTATTGAATCGGTAAATCATTTTTTTGCTATTTATGAATGTACCAGTAGCCATTCAGTGTGCAAGAGTTGAAAATATTTTCCACCGTATCCTGGGTGTTGTTGTTGTGAGGATCATTAATGTACACTGTGTCGCCGACAATTTTCGTTAATACAATGTAATGGCTGCCCTTCGTGTATTTCTGATTCTGGCAGTCGCCAATGGTCATTATTATTGGAAGCGAATAATTGGATGGACTTAGAGAATGCCACTTTAGGTGCCTTTTCGCATCACTTGCTGACTGTTTAAGGATTTGCAGGTTATATTGCTTGGCGAGTGCTGCAAGACAGCCAGGAAAATTGTATGTGCCCCCGTCAGTTCGGCGATACCCGTTGTCAAGACAATATTTAGCAGTTGTCTCGGGGGTTATCTGTTGACTGGTCCAATAACTTAAAACCATAGCCGCGGATGTTGGACCACAGCCAGAGGTTGCAATTGTCGCCGGAGATTTTACACCAGTTTTATCGTCAACCATAAGGCCGTATTTATCCTTAACTGGATCGTTGTACCAGGTCTGCTTGTAAAGTGGTACTCCGCAACTAGAATCGGGGCCATTGGCAGAAATGGAAATTTTATTTTTTACATAAACAAAAACTATTGTCACTAAGGCAACTAGCAGTGGAGTGAACAATATCAAGGCTACTAATTGTGGTGTTTTCAACTTAAATTTCAGACGCATATTTTTACCAAGTTGATTTTCTCAAAAGCGATGTGACGTTAGCTGCGGCAGTATCGAGTGAGGCCTGGGAAGTTTGAGCATGTGAATTCACACGGTCGATTGCTTGCTTGAATTGTGCGTTGACATCTGTTGGGTAGCGACCTTCATTCCAGCTCTGAGCGGTTTTTAGTTGATCTTGCGTTGGTGTGCCCGCGCCACGATTTTTTAGCACAATTTCAACCTCTGTTTTTTTTGACAGGATTTCTTTAGTTGCACTGCGGTATGACGAAGCCTCATCAGTTGATAGAAGCGCAACAAACTGCCAAGCTGCTTGGGCGTTTGGTGACGCCTCGGGGACAACATATGAGGTATATTGAGCATAATCAGTAATATCATCAATATTGCCAATTTGTGGGACCAGGGCTTGTTGGAATTGGAAGTTTGGATAAACCTGTTTTAAATAACCTGCAAGATCGGAGTAACCGAAAATTATTCCAACTTTTCCTTGGACGAAAGCATCAATGTCATTTGGCATTGATGAATTCCATGTATAGTTTGCTGTACCGGCAGCGGAGTAACTGGTATAAAAATCGAGCGAATTCTTCCCTGAATATACGTCATTTTTAGCCGCATTTTTAATTGGCAGATTAAAAACGGCTTGTGACATGTCATCTGAAACCATCTTTGTTTGGTTTTGCAACATTAAAAGTGACAATATATCTTGCGGGTGGCTAACATTATTGCTGGTACCGATGGCAACACCGCCCACTTGAATATTATTGCCGTTTTTTGTAGTTATATACGGAATGATTTTATTAAGCTCGTCCCAAGTGATCGGAAACTTACCAATAATTTGGTTCAGTTGATTTTGGTCAGTAGAGCTGACGCTGTAGATATTTTTACTGACTAGGCTCTTGGCGCTGTCGAAGATGACGGGATTGTAGTAGGCTTGCAGAACATCAACAGTTGGTGAAAGACCATAAATCTGATTGTCAAAAGCATTATCTTTCATTAAAACATCAGCAAAAAAATCCTTAGCAATAATGTTTTTAGCAGTCAAAAGAGCCGGTGGCATTGTTGCCAATTTATCCTTATGTCGGTATACCCAGTTGTTTGGAATTGCCCACACGTCCGGGCCTTGGCCGGAAAGAATGGAGTTGAGTGCATTGTCTTCGTAGTTGGCATCAAGGGTTTTTTTGGAATATGTTACTTTGATGCCTTTGTTTTGAGTTTGAAAATCTTTAATTATCGGGGTAAAAACGTCTTCGTCAACGAACCCCCATATTACGATGGAGTTGGGTTTGGTTGTAGTAGTAGTTGTTCCACAACCAGTTAGAGTTAGTGCCATGGCAATAGCCAGGGTCGAGGTGCCAAAAATCTTTAAAGATTTCTTCCAAGCGAAATTTGTGTGCTTTTTACTGTTTGCCATTTCCCTCTCCTATTGCCTGAATTAAATATCCAAACTTTTCAAATAATCCTTAAGATCATCTCTTAAATCGTCTCTCATTAATGCAAACTCTATATTGGTTTTAAGATAATTAAGTGGGTTGCCAGTGTCGTAGGATTTGCAGCCTTTAACTTCGCAGCCGTAAAGAGGGCCATTTTTTACAATTGCATTCATGCCATCAACAAGCCAAATCTCATTGCCTTTTCCTGGGGTGGTCTCTTTTAGTGCCGGGAATATGTCTGGTGTTAATATGAAAGCACCTCGTTGCGCCAGGTTTGATGGTGGATTTTCTGGCCCTGGTTTTTCAACAATCCCTTTAAGTTCGTGCACACCCTCACCAATATCTTTGCCGTCTAAAATTCCATATTGCGAATACTCTCGGTCACTGGCCACTCTAAAGGCCGCAATAACTGGCCTTTCATATTTGGCGTAAACCTCGGACATCTGGGAGATGGTAGGTGGATTAGCAAGATCGATTTCATCGGCCCAATGGACAACAAAGGGTTCGTTGCCGATTACAGCTTCTGCGTTAAGTACCGGCGTTCCGTTACCGTAATTTCCTTTTTGCCGTATATAAACAAACTCGGCCATTCGGGAAATTTTTCTTATCTGGTCTAGGATTTCCAATTTGCCATTTTTCTCGAGGAAATTCTCCATTTCAGCGTCGTCATCAAAAAAATCCTCGATCTCGTGCTTGTGTGGATTAGTGACGATTATAATTTCTTCAATCCCGGACTTTACTAATTCTTCGACAACGTAAAGAATTGTAGGTTTGTCGACGACTGGTAGCATCTCTTTTGGAATTGTTTTAACCGCTGGCAAAAAACGGGTACCATAACCCGCGGCCGGAATCACAGCTTTTCGAATCTTTTGCATACTTTGTACTTTATAAACTTTACTAACTTTATGAACTTTTAACTTGCTAGCCCATCTCAATTTTCAGCGATTTGGTTTTTGACCGTGCGTCTTTTGGAATAATGATAGAAAGCAAACCGTTTTTCAGTTGTGCTTTGGCTTTTTCGGAATTAACAGCAATTGGCAGCACAAAAGTTCGGCCAAATGGTCCCCAGTAGCATTCTTGAACAAAATGTTGTTCATCTACTGCTTTGTGGCCACTTTTTCGCTCGCCTCGAATAGTTACGACTTCGTCGGTAATTTGAACATCAATATCTGCTGGCGAGGTACCGGCAATTGGTGCCAAAATATAGATATTTTCGTCGTCTTGATAAACATCAATAGCAAGTTGACCCTCGGTCTCCTCATCACCAACATT
This sequence comes from Candidatus Berkelbacteria bacterium, assembly GCA_037128645.1. Taxonomy (GTDB): domain Bacteria; phylum Patescibacteriota; class UBA1384; order XYA2-FULL-43-10; family CAINNR01; genus CAINNR01. The sequence goes on along the minus strand of JBAXWD010000004.1, from coordinate 2,209 downwards.
TATGTTGATATTGTCTTCACCCATCAGCCCCTCCACAACACCTTAAAAAATACAAAAGTTTGTTGTACCCTTCCGTAGCAAGTTTTCGGCTGCGAGGGCTGTAATCCTCGAGGCGAATTCGAGCGTAGGAGGGCTAATCCATTTAGCAATAAAATTTGCCCTATAACCATTATAATCTGCAATAATATCGCCGTCAACTAATTTTCTGCATTTGTCATTGCGAGAAGCGATTAGGCGACGTGGCAATCTATATAATTATTTTTGATAAAAAAATTCCGGCTTGGCAACTACGCCAAACCGGGTGTGTTTCATTGTTGAATGTCCTTGTGACACCAGCAGCCAGTGGTGTTAATTCGTTCGTGCGAAATCTCGTCAACGAAACGGCCGAGGCAGGAGTTGCACTTGTGTTCGCGGAAGAGTTGGCAGGTCGTGCACTCACCTTCATACTCACGGTTGCGGATTTTCTTCATTAGGGCATCCGTCTCCCAGGCGTATTTCAAATGTGGCGCCTTGCCGACATAGATTCCACGCATACTAGCGCCCAGACAAGGCGACACTTTCCCGTCATATTGGACATACAGATGTTTGTCGCACCGATCGCAATGACCAGCCACATAAGCCGGCGAGATCTCCCAGTCGTTGTCGAACTCCTCGCGATCAATCCGCTGAAGTTCCTCGAAGGTCTGCTTGATCTGCTCGTCAGTCAGAAGCCGCCGGCCGCGACCAAATTCCAACTCTGTGTCAAAGTCGGGGTAAAAGCCATTGCGACGGCAGTAGCGAAAGATCTCGGGCATCTCCTCAAGGTTCTCGGGGCGCAACATCGTGACCATCCCGACGTGCGTGATCCCTTCAGGGGCAGGACGTGATCCATTTAGCCGCACTAGTAAACGTTCGATGTTGGCCGTCCTAACCTCAGTATAACCGGGCGTCGCGACCAGGGCGTCTTGGATTTCTGGACGCATACTGTTGAACTTAATCATCAGCGTCACGTCCCACTCGATGATTCTGTCCAACACCTCGTTGTCGAATGCGTACCCAGACGTGAAAACTGCTGTGCGCAGCCCTTTTAGACAGCACTGCTCCAGGATTGTGTAAGTGTGTGCCCGGTTCATCGGGTGGAACGGTTCGCCTAACCCGGGGACACCAACTGTTTTCCCGCCGAGGACAGCGAAGTTGTTGATCGCCTCGATGTACGAGACCGGTGTCATTTGTCGCCCGCGCTTAGCCTTATCGGCGAAACAGTAGCGGCATGCATGGTCGCAAGCCCGTCCGACCTCGATCCACATCTCGAGGCACTTGCCGGCGCCCTCGAGTTTTTCTTGCTCAGTTAATGCTGAATAGAGCCGCGGAATTATCATGTCGTTCACCTGTTTCTGATTTTCTGGAACAGTAAAACGTAACAAAACAGGGGAAAATGTCAATACCATATCGACAATATAAGTAATAACAAATAACAAACATTACTCTAAAATGATCTTAAAATAAGTGATTGACGGGACCCAGATTGTTTGCTAAAATAAAAATGACGACAATATATCGTCACAATTATGGACATAAAAACAACGGTAGAAAAACTTGGGCTTAATCCCAACCAGGCAATGGTTTACCTGGCTGTTCTTCAAATTGGCTCCGGCAGTATTCAAAAAATTGCCCAGAAATCTTCTGTCAAACGCACCACAACCTACAGCATTCTAGATAATTTAATTCAGCGCGGCTTAGTAACTTATCGACAAAAAGGCGCACATCGGGAATATTTTGCTGAAAATCCAAAGAAAATCCCCTCTCTTATTGAGCGCCAAGTAATGCAATTACAAGATCGTCAGAAAAATATTGAAGAAGTTTTGCCTGAGTTGGCATCACTTTATAATGTTCATTCAACCAAACCAACTGTTAGAGTTTATGAAGGGATCGAGGGCATAAAACAGGTTTTTGAGGAAACATTGTCGTTAAAAAAGGGTTCAGAAACCTTGGCCTATGCTTCTTACCAGATAATTTCAGGATATTTACACGAATTTATTCAGGACTATATTCACCGCCGCGCAAGTCGAGGCATCACGCAACGTTGTATCGCTGACGATTCTGAAGTTTCCCGTGAAGAGTTGGTTAAAAATGATAAGCGTGATTTGCGAGTAACCAGACTTGTTGATAAAAATAAATTTCCATTTGAAGCTGATCAAATAAATATCTACGGCAATAAAATGTTTATTGT
>JBAXWD010000039.1:0-6002 GCA_037128645.1 Candidatus Berkelbacteria bacterium | reverse complement strand
AGTAATTGTAGAATCGCCAGCAAAGGCAAAAACGATTGAAAAATATTTGGGCAAGGATTTCAAAGTCCTGGCCTCTTTTGGTCATGTGCGTGATTTGCCAAAAAAAGTCCTTGGCGTTGACGTTGCCAATAATTATGAACCAACCTACGAAATTCCGACTGACTCGAAAAAAACAATTGCCGCGCTGAAAAAAGAACAAGCAAAAGCAAAAATAATTTACCTGGCAACTGACTTGGACCGTGAAGGTGAAGCAATTTCTTGGCACGTAGCTCAGGCGTTAAAATTGCGCCAAGACGACGAAAATGTCAAACGGATTACTTTTTCCGAGATTACAGGCACCGCGCTAAAACATGCCGTAGCCCATCCAAGAAAAATTGATATGAATTTGGTTGATGCTCAGCAAGCTCGCCGAGTACTCGACCGCTTAGTTGGCTATAAACTCTCACCATTGTTGTGGAAAAAAGTTAAATCCGGTTTGTCTGCCGGCCGCGTTCAATCAGTCGCTGTCCGCTTGGTGGTTGAGCGAGAAAGAGAAATAAAAGCCTTTAACCCGGAAGAATTTTGGATTTTGGCGGTGGTATTGTCGAAAAAAAGTGAGGAATTAAAATTCAAAGCCTTTTTGGTTGAAGAAAGTGGTCAGCCAATTAAGAAACTAGATATTAAAACTGAAAAAGATGCCAAAAGATTAGAAAAATCACTAACGGCTGCCAAATACAAGGTTTTGTCGGTTGATAAAAAGGACACGTTCAGAAACCCGGCAGCGCCGTTTACCACCTCAACTTTGCAAATGGAATCTTCGCGCAAGTTAGGCGTTTCGGTTAAACAAACAATGATGTTGGCACAACGTCTGTATGAAGCGGGAAAAATTACTTACATGCGTACCGATTCGATTAATTTATCCACTGCCGCCGTGACCGAAATTCGCAAGGTGGTAGAAAAAGATTATGGCAAAAAATATTTGCCAGAAACTGCTCAAAAATATACAACAAAAACCAAGCATGCTCAGGAAGCTCACGAAGCAATTCGTCCAACTCATTTTTCTGAAAGAGTTGCGTCTGAAGATCCGCGAGAGCAAAGATTATATGATTTAATTTGGAAGCGCACAGTAGCTTCGCAAATGTCGTCTGCAATAATTGCTGTTATTGAGGCTAGGGTATTGGCCGACGTTAAAGAGAAATTAGTTTTTCTTGCTCGTGGCGAGTCAATAAAATTCGACGGTTTTATTAAGGTATATACTGAGGGGAAAGATGACGAAGTCGAGGAGGAAAAAGTTACAATTCCAGAATTGACTAAGGATGAGATTTTAGATTTTCATGAGTTTGAAAAATTGCAGAAATTTACCGAGCCACCAAAGCGCTACACTGAGGCCACGCTGGTTAAAAAATTGGAAAGCTTGGGGATTGGTCGGCCATCAACTTATGCGCCAACGATGTCGACAATTCAGGACCGTGGCTATGTTCGTCTTGAGGAAAAAAGATTTTATCCAGAAGAGATTTCGGAAATTGTTAACGATCTTTTGGTTGAGCACTTTCCCAAAGTCGTCGACTTTCAATTTACCGCCAAAATGGAAGATGAGTTTGACGAAATTGCTGAAGGGAAATTAAAGTGGCAAGATGTGATTGGTGAATTTTATGTTCCGTTTGCGGCTACATTGAAAGAAAAGAATAAGGAATTAGATAAAAAAGATATTATGCCAATTGTCGAGATTGGCGAAAAATGCCCAGAGTGCAAAAAACCTCTGATTGAACGTTTTGGTCGCTTTGGAAAATTTATCGCATGCTCGGATTATCCGACCTGCAAATATTCTCGTCCTCTGGAAAACAAGAAAGAAATGAAAAATGCGGTTGTTGCCGATACCGACGGCGGCACCACTAAGGTTTCTGAAGCTGAAGGTGAGAAATGTGAAAAATGCGGTGGAAAAATGGTGTTGAAAGAGGGGAGATTTGGTAAATTTCTGGCCTGTGAAAATTATCCAAAGTGTAAAAATACCAAAACTATTATTACTGATACAAAAGTAAAATGCCCGGAGTGCGAAAAAGGGACGTTGGTTGAGCGTCGAACAAAACGTGGCCGAACTTTTTGGGGCTGCTCCGCTTATCCGAATTGCAAATATGCCAGTTGGGAAGACCCAAATAAGGAAAAAGTTGAAAGTGACGGATCAGAGGTTGTTGCGGGAGTAGAATCAGAATCTTCTGATAGCGACGAGAATTCAGAAGTTAAAAGTTAAAATGCAGAATTGTAATTCAAAATTTAAAAGTGACCTGCTCTCTAGATGTTATAATTTTGGATTGGCAATAATTGATTTAACAGATAAATTTCCTAAAAAAAGAAGCGCTTGGATAATTGCTGACCAGATAATGAGATCGGCAACATCTATCGGCGCCAATATTACTGAAGGCAAGGCATCTAGTTCGAGGTTGGAATTTAAAAAGTTTTATGAAATTGCACTCAAGAGTGCTAATGAATCATTGTATTGGTTGAATATGATTAAAGACTCTAGCATATTTACTGGGTCCCGAATTGATGAGTTAATTAAAGAAAACGATGAAATCTGCTGCATGTTGGCAGCTGGAGTTATCAAACTAAAAAAGAAAAATTAACAATTATTACTTAGAATTTTGAATTCTAACCTTTGATTTATTTATAATGCTTCCAAAACCAGTTCAAAATTTAATCGATGAATTTTCCAAGCTTCCGGGTGTTGGACCAAAAACCGCAGCCAGGCTAGTTTTCTATTTACTAAAAAAACCAAAAACCGATGTTTTGGCTTTCGGAAATGCTGTGACTGAGCTCATGGAAAATATTATGTATTGCAAGGAGTGTTTTTCCATTACAGATGTGGATATTTGCGAAATTTGTTCTAGCGATAGCCGAGATGAGTCAATTTTGGCCGTTGTTGAAGAGCCACTAGATATTGTGGCCCTAGAAAGAACACGCGCAATAAACGGTCTATATCATGTGCTTGGCGGAGCAATTTCGCCGATCGATGGAATTGGCCCGGAAAATTTGCGGATTCGCGAGCTACTTGACAAAGTGGCGAATAATCCTAAAATAAGAGAAGTAATCCTCGCCACGAATCCATCTCTCGAAGGTGAGGCAACGGCGACCTACATTAAAACTCAAATAGAGAAAAATGGACGCGAAGTAGAAATTACACGGATTGCCAGAGGTTTACCGGTTGGCGGAGATCTTGAATACGCGGACGAGGTTACATTGTCAAGATCGCTGGAGGGACGCAAAAAGTACAAATAGAAAAATAAATAGGAGGAGTTGGTATGCCAGATAAGTATGTTTGTGACTGTGGGTTCTCGAGTTATAACTTTGTGGAATATTGTCCAGAGTGCGGAGAACTAATTATGGCAATTGATTCCGAGGTTGATGACCCAGATGTTATGCACGGTCCGGAAAAGTACGAAGAGAAATCAGATGACGATGGTGATCAGGAAGAAATGCCGGCGATGGCGCAGCGAAAAGCCGCTTAACTAAAATTTAGAAAAAGCCCCGAGGTTCTAGCGGGGCTTTTTTAATTAGTGTTGATCTGATACTATTTAGCTATGAAATTGTATAACACTTTGTCAAAATCTATTGAGGAATTTAAGCCGCAGGACGAAAAAAATGTTAGGCTCTACGCTTGCGGTCCAACCGTTTATAACTATGCCCACATCGGTAATCTGCGGACGTATATTTTTGAAGACGTTTTGCGACGATCGCTGGAATTTTTGAATTATAAAGTTGATCACGTAATGAACATGACTGATGTTGACGATAAAACCATTAAAGCTTCTGATGGCAAACAGGCGGAATTTAAGGAACTGACGCAAAAATTCGAAGAAGCGTTTTTAGCTGATCTTAATAAACTAAATATCGAAAAGCCGACGGAAGTTACCAGGGCAACGGAATATATCGAACAAATTGTTGATTTCGTCTCTGACTTGCTAGATAAAGGTTTCGCCTACAAGGGTGAAGATGGCTCGATTTATTTTTCAATAGAAAAATTTGCTGACTACGGAAAACTATCTGGTCTGGACAAAGATGGAATAAAATCTGGCGCCAGAGTTTCTCAGGACGAATATACTAAAGAGAATCCTGCAGATTTTGCGCTTTGGAAGGCTTGGGACGAAGTTGATGGCGAAATCTTTTGGGAGACTAAGCTGGGCAAGGGCCGGCCTGGTTGGCACATTGAATGCTCGGCTATGTCACAGGACAAATTGGGCGAGACGCTAGATATCCATGCCGGCGCAGTTGATCTAATCTTTCCTCATCACGAGAATGAAATTGCTCAGTCCGAAGCCAGAACAGGCAAAAAGTTCGTTAATTATTGGGTTCATGCCGAACATCTTTTGGTTGATGGTAAAAAAATGTCCAAGAGCCTAGATAATTTTTATAAGCTTTCCGACATCGAAGCCAAAGGTTTTTCACCACTGGATTGTCGCTATATGTGTTTGTCGGCTAGTTATCGCGATAAACTCAACTTCACTTGGGAGTCACTGGAAGCTGCTGCCAATGCGTTAAAGCGAGCAAGAAAAATTGTAACTACCATCGATGATGGCGGAAAAGTTAACGAAGAATTTATATCAAAATTCAAATCAGCGGTTGAAAATGATCTGAATACTCCGGAGGCGCTGGCAGTTTTTTGGAGCCTTTTGCGTGATGAGAAAGTGTCAGCAGGTGATAAAAAAGCTACCGCATTGGAAATGGATAAAATCTTCGCTTTGGATCTAAATAAAATTTCCAATGATGAAATTCCTGCAAGTGTTTTGAAATTAGTCGATGAAAGGATTGCAGCTCGCAAAGAGAAAGATTTTGAGCTGTCTGATAAAATTCGTGGTCAAATTGAAGAACTTGGGTTTTCTGTCGAAGACGCTGGCAATCAGTCAAAAGTTGTGAAGAAGTAGCACTATAAAAAGAAAAGCGCCACAGTGGCGCATGCCATGTGGCGGGGAGTGTGTCAGGCCCAGTGGGCCTTTTTTGGTTGTGGGACTACCCAGTTTGTCGCCGGTCTAGCTGGTGGCAACTCTGATCCGAAGATCATGATGCTGGGTGTTTGCTGGCTTCCAACCAGCTGGTTTCGGATCATTCCGATTCTTGTTGCTAGCATTTCTGCCAGCGAATCGGGAAGAGGAATTTCCCATAGTAACTGTCCCAAGCGTCCGAGCCAACCGATCACCGAAGTGATCAAGAATACTTCTGCGGCTTTTATGAACGAGTACAAAGACCGTTCAAGCGCGCATCGGAAATGTCCGATTGAAGTTTCTTTTGGTGGCCCAGGCGTCAGGGACAGACTTTGTTAAGTGTCCCGACGGGGCCACCAGGTGAACTTTGAACGGGGACTTGTTCGCAGTTCATTTGGGGCTCAGCATGGTCAGTGCTAATGTCCTTTTATTGGCGACAATCGCCAGACCATGGCCATTTAAGTCGGCGCTAGCTGGGATTTAAGCGCTTTCCTTTTGACAGCTGCACTTTAGCATATACTATATAGTATTGTCAATAATATTTAAAAAATAAAAAAAGGACCTGCTGCGTAGTGCAGTAGGCCCGAGGTAACGGAAATGGCATGTGCCTCAACCACCTCTCAGTTGCGTCCTTGGGGTAGGCCGCGTAATTAATTAGAATATTGTGCCTCTCGAATTATCCGAGCCTTCTTTCCCCGTGCGACTCGGATAAGCTTAGACACCGTACCCGGGACCAGCGTTGGTGCCCTTGGTGCTGGTCCCTATGTGGACTTAAACATTTCTGCCTCCGTGTTGGTCATCCTTCGAGCCCGGCGCCCTCGATCAGGCCGCGGCGTGCGGCGCGTTGTCGATGGCGATGGCGGCGCAGGTGGCCGGCGCGCAGTTGTTGTTCTGGACCAGGATCTTATTCACCTTTCGAAACCATTCCGGTGCGGCGTGTGCGGTACATAAGCGTATCCTCCAGAAGCTAGCCCCGTGGGGCTTGTAATAAAGTGGTTGGTGAATCCCTTTCGGGTCCAGTGGGCCGCTAAGCCCCGCAATTCCATTGCT
>JBAXWD010000038.1:0-6420 GCA_037128645.1 Candidatus Berkelbacteria bacterium | reverse complement strand
TAGTTACATCGTTGTTAAATATTGTTCTATAGATTTCCGAAAGATTAATTGTTTCGACGTTCTATTGCAGCAATATCTGGGCCAATTTTAGAGCCTGGCTAGCAGCAAAGAATAATTAATCATTACGACGGAAATCTTTTTTCGTTGTGGAAAGAGAAAAAATGTACGGAAGAAGTCAGACAAAGAGTAATTTTGGTTCAAGGAGTGGTTTTGGTAATCGCCCACTTAGTGGTGGATATGGTCCAAAACGCTACAGTTCGAGCCAACAAAGCAATAATCGTCCAAGACCGGCAAGGCGTGGTCGCAGCGAAAATATTGATATCTCAAAGTTTATCCAGCGATCAGTTCCAACTTCGCAAACAGCGAAATTTGTCGCGAAACATGTTTTTCGTGATTTTGGTTTTTGTGTTGAACTACAAAGAAATTTAGATTCACGTGGATATTTAGCTCCAACCCCAATCCAGGATGAAGCAATTGAACCAATCATGAACGGCCGCGATTTAATAGGCCTTGCAAACACTGGTACCGGCAAAACTGCCGCCTTTTTGCTGCCTTTGATCGAAAAGGTCTTTAAGAATCGACACCAAAAAACACTTATTATCGCCCCAACACGTGAACTGGCGATTCAAATCGACAATGAATTTCGTCAATTTGCTAATGGCATGGGAATTTTCTCTGTGGTTTGTGTTGGTGGCACACCAATGGGCCGCCAAATTCAAAATTTGCGCCGAAGTTTCAACTTCGTTATCGGAACCCCAGGCCGACTGAAAGATATCTCCGACCGAGGACTAATTCGTTTCGATGCTTTCCACAATATAGTATTAGACGAAGTTGACCGAATGCTAGACATGGGATTTGTTGACGAAATCACGGCAATTCTCAATGTTTTGCCGGCACAACGACAAGCACTGTTTTTTTCAGCTACACTACCAATCAAAATCAAGAATTTGGTAACCGCCTACCTGAAGAACCCGGTTTCCGTTGAGGTTAAAACCGGTGACACTGCAGCAAACGTGCTGCAAGACATTGTACGAGTACGTGACAGAGGTGAAAAGTTCAATAAACTCCAGGATTTGCTTAACCAACCTGAGCTAACTAAGGTATTAATATTCACCGAAACCAAACGTGATGTCGAAAAGCTGGCAGAAGACTTAACAAGTCACGGCCACAGAGCCGAGTCTATTCATGGCAACAAACGTCAAAGTCAAAGAGAGAGATCTCTCACCGCTTTCCGCAATGATCGCTGCAATATTCTAGTCGCAACTGATGTCGCTGCACGTGGACTTGATATTGGTGATATATCTCATGTTATCAACTATACCGTCCCAAATACCTATGATGACTATTGCCACCGCATTGGCAGAACCGGTCGCGGAAACAAATCCGGTATGGCACTGACTTTCGTTGAATAAATAACCACTAAATATAAAAAACACCCCGAGAACTATCAGGGTGTTTTTTATTGACCAGACGGACTTTTTGTGATATAAATAATTGTGTGCACCAGCTCGTCAGTGAAAGGGGGTGCAAAAATGATTAATTACGACAAACTTCACGACCTGTACAATCGGATCCAGGCAGAAGAGCAGGCCCGGTTGTCCGAAACTGAGCGGCTGATCCCAGAAGAAATCGAGCCGTTGTTCTTACTGCTCAGTAGCTTGATGCATGAAGCTCCAGTCGAACTGCGAATGAAGATGTACCGGAAAGGTCAGGCCATCATCTTTCGCGGAGCCAGCTTGTTCGTGACTGAATTTCACCAATTCGAGTTCAAGGACCAGAGCTGTGGCGCCACGGCTGCTATCTGCGGATCTTCTACACTGGCATTGGTTGATGCCTGCCAGAAGCTGCTTGATGCAGGGATGACCACAGGCGAGGTTGAGGAATCCTGGTTCGAGTGGGTTGAATACGTCGCCAAGCTTTCGGGCTAAGTCCCAGCGCTCGCGCACTGAGTATCGTGCCGGGCGTCTTTTTTTATTTGTTTCAAAATGATATATATTAGGTATCAACTCCGTGATTGGAGGCCACTTTTGGCCAACGAATACCATGTCTGGTTTGAGAATCCTTCAGACTTTCGTATCGCGATTTGCAGAGTTGGAGCCAGCAACCCAAAGACTGCGACTCAGCGAGCAATGGCGATGCTTAGGACGGAAGAGGGATTCGAATACGTGAGAATCGACCACGGAATGAAACTGGCACGAGTCGCCGACCATCAGAATGTGTTTGCGTACTACAACTGCTGGACACTGGCTGATGAGCCCACATGGACCAGGGAATTCCGCAAGGCTCTAACTTACGACCAGGCCGGAGACGATTTGATTGATGGCAGCGCCGTGAAGGTTGAGACGATACTGTCGAGTATCCGAGGAGCTGTAGCGCCAGAATCGCTCTGGGGCATTGCCCCTGCCGTCAAGGCCGAGCTGGTTCGTCTGATCCACGAGTTCTGCGAGATTAGGTGCTGGACGTGGAATGATCCCGAGGAACAAGACGACGAGGGCAACGATCTGCCTTGTGTCATTCACATTGAAACACCGGGGCACGGCGCCGATGACGAAGATGACGAGAGTCTGTTCGGCTAGTCTAGTACACGAGAACAAACCAGCGGATCGCCAAAGTGGCGGTCCTATCTTTTTATTTCAATTTACGAATTGACATTGACTGGACATCCTTAATGTTTATGATCCGACCATCTTCAAGTAGTACTTTGCCGCTTTTGTGATCGGCAAACTTGCCGGTGGTAGTTTCCCCAGTTTTAAATTTAATCCAAATTGTTGTGCCCTTAGAAAAACTTGTATGCATGTTCAACCCTTATTATCGGTAATTATTTTGCGCATAGCCGAGAAATCTCCATCGCTAGATTTACAAAAGAATGCCCTGCAAACTTCAGGTCTATCCGCGTGAATACTACATGATTTATTTTCTAAATATACACAACTGCCATTTTCGTTTTTTGCTAAAAAATTTGCTCCGCAGGAAACTACATCATCAAAGCTTTCAATCGCATCAAAATCGCTAAATATTGTTTGGTATTTATTAGACTTGTACTCAATTTCGTTCAGATTGATATAAAAAAGCGAACAGCAGTCTCCGCATTGATCGCAACTTGCTGTTTTCATTTAGCCTCCTTGGCAGTTTTCATCATCATTCGCGCTAGTTTTAGGTCATCGTATGAATATTTGCCATCAAAAAATCTATAAACGGGAGTTAGCTTATCTGTTTCTAGGCTCCTAAATACTCCGTGGATAATCGGCACGGCGGAAAAAAATTCAGTCGGAATTATACGTACCAGTTCCTCACGTTTTATCCTCCCCTCCTCAACCAGTGTTTCCATGTGTCCTAGGATCGTTTTGTGGCTTAACTTCCTGGTGGCGGCGATTTCAGATAGGTCTTTGCCACTTTTCCAAAGTGCCAGAGTTTCGTCGTTGGTACTTAATTTCTTTTTGTTTTTTACTGCAACATCAACAGAATTTATTGCCCCGCCGGACTGAATAATAAAATCATCTGACATTGTTTTTAATTCGACGCCAGAAATACTAGAATATACTTTTTCGGCTTGAATCGATTCTTTTCGAAGCAAAGTATCATTTTTTAGTACTTCAGGGTCCACTTTAAATGTAGTATCGTTCCAGCCCAAAAGATAAATACCTGAAAAACGTCTAACTCGAGACAGCGCCACATAGCCCTGGCCATATTCAAAAACTTTTGATAAATCAATCACTGCTTCGTCCAAACTGATTCCCTGACTTTTGTGAACAGTAATTGCCCAAGCTAATCGTAAAGGCAACTGGTTTAATCGGCCCTTAACTTTCCCGTCTTCCTCAACCACCCACTCGGCTGGCGCAACTTCAATTTTCTTTCCACTGCGAATTCGAACAATTGGCATGCCGTTCGTATCGTTAAAACTGTCCACCACGCCCAGCGTGCCATTTACATAACCTTCTTTTTGATTATTTTTGGTAAACATTACAGCGGCGCCAACCTTTAAATATAGTTTCTCTGGCGACAAACAACCTTTTTTCATCACTTGTATTAGAGCTTCGTGGCCTTTTGTTTTCATATTATAATACTTCTCCTTGCCGGCTATTTGGGCTAACATCCGTTTGTTTACAGCATCAACATCTAAATTGTGCGAGTAGAGTTTTGGCGCCAACATTGGAGCAGCTAAAGCATCAATCTTTCTGCCTGTAATTGACTGCATTGCCGAAGGATCGAAAGTATTGGAGCGAATTTTTGATAGAACTGAAAGAAGCTCTAGGTCATCTTGTCGATATTGTTCAGTAATGTAGCAAGTAACAAACTCCGACTGTTGCCAGGTCAGCGAATCATAGGCAAAACGTATTGGTTCTTCTGTAAATAACTCTTCCTGAAAATCATCACTGATTGCGGTGTTTTTCACCACTGGCGGTAATTGGAAAAAATCTCCAACAACTACAACCTGCATTCCACCAAAAGGCAGTGAACTTTTCTTTACTTCTCGGACGATTGAATCAATCATTCGCATAGTCCCTGGCGGCAGCATTGAAATCTCGTCAATGATTAATGTTGTGGCCTTACTAACGCGTTTTAAAACATAATTGTTGGTAGAAATGTTGCGCAAGTCCTGCCCTGCTAATTTATTTCTAATCCCTATTCCGGACCAAGAATGGATTGTCATGCCGCCAATATGAGTTGCTGCAATTCCTGTTGATGCTGTAATAGCTGGCTCTATTCCATGCGAACGCAAATACTCCACATACTTATTAATGGTATATGTTTTCCCGCTACCAGGCTCTCCAGTTAAAAAAACATTGGCGCCGGTTTTTAGTATTTCTAGCGCTTTGGCTTGATCCATAGCTCTATTATGACAGAAAAAATATCTAACAAATTAACTTAGACAATATATACTTCTTTGTTATACCCACCAACACCGACAAATTCTGCTTGGCCAGAAACAATTTTCTCCATTGCTTCGCAGGCGTAACAACCGTGTTTTTCGCAAGCAAAGTCATTATTTTTTCTAGCCGTTTTCATTTTCAATGCGACCTTCATCACCTTGCTATATGATTCTTTTGATGCCGGCAATTCAAAATCAATTAATTCACCTTTGTCCAAATACCAATAACTGGCCTTTTTTACTTGTCTTTTTTGACAATGTTCCAGAAGCAAACGATAAATCGACAGTTGAAGTGAATTTTCAGCCTCGTCGTTTTTTCCGGTTTTAAAGTCGATTATCTCAACTGTATCATCTGTTGCGTTGTATTTAATCCAGTCAATTTTGCCACAAAGAATAATATTTTTCTCTTCTGACAGCCAATACCAAGGCAAGTCTTGTTTAATCTTTACCGCACGCTCTAAAAGCGGCCCTGGGTTGCTCTCAACACGGGAGAGCATCGTTAACCCCCTGTCTTTAAATCTCATTTCTTCAATTTCGTCCTGAAACCCGCCAAGCTTGCCGGTAACTTTTCGCCATTTGGCCTCAAACAAAATCTTTAGCGGAATATCAAAGCGTTTTTCTGCCGGCAACTCCGACAATGATTCCAAAACATCATGAACAGCACTACCGAGTGATAAATGTGGATTTGTAATAGAAATTTTACGCCCGGTTTCCGGGTTTTTATAAATGTTATTAAGATAGTAGAGTCGTGGGCAGGTCAAAAAATCGTTAATTGACGAATGCGAAACCCACAAAGCTTTAAATTTATCTGGCATGTTTTCATTATACTCTAAGTTTTTGGTTCTCAGCCACTTGCACAATATTGAATATCGTGATATATTATGTTTCGTTGCACTAAGACTACACCACAGGAGTCACAACCATGTGTTGCGGAACGAGAGACGCTTTCACCTTCGTTACGAGTCCTAAGATGCTGCAAGGGCTCAGCCCGCAGGTGCGCCTGCTTATGTCTCAGCTGCACCGTGTCCCCCACTGCGCCACTTTTGGTGCAGCCTATCCCGGGGCCATCCGTTATGTCAGGTATAGCGGCGAAGTCAAGCCGCGCCTCGACGAGTGCCAGATCGAACTCGAAGGCCGGATGATCATCGTCGTCAACCCGCACAAGCCCCACATTGAAGACTTGCTCGAGCTGATTCAGACGAGTGTCGCGAGAGTTCCCGGTGCCAGCTTCGAACGCGGTCAGTCCATGCTGGGTCCCGCCCCCGACAGCCCGCTGCAAGCATGGATGATCGAACTGGGCGATGACGGGGTGATGGAATTCTTCGGTGACCAGCGGTACGGGATGATCAATCCCACCGAACATCAGGAAGCCTTCCAGGAAGCACGCCGCCGCTACCGACTGATGAAACAGTCGTGGTCGCGGCTCGGCCGCGAAGTCGAGACGTTCGCCAACGCCCGCAGCTTTCCGCGCCGGCCGAATTACACGGCTCGCACCAACGAACTGGTTACTCGCTGGAACGAGTAACTACAACTGCTAGTACAGGCGCTTG
>JBAXWD010000037.1:0-6697 GCA_037128645.1 Candidatus Berkelbacteria bacterium | reverse complement strand
CCGCCGGCTTCGGGGGACCCCGAACTGGCCCCTGAGCCCGCCGCACCGGCCCCTGCGCCGATTGCGCCGGAACCCGCCGCCCCGGCTACCCCGCCGGCTGACCCGCCTGCTCCTCCGGCTGAAGACGCCGAGTAGCACTGACCGCCCCCATTTCCCGACGTACAAGTTGTACTGGGAAATGGGGGATTTTTTTATTTAAAATCAGCTATTGCACACCAGCATATTTATCATCTATAATAGATTTATAGATGATAAAAGTGGGGAACAAACTTTATTTTTAGCATTCGATTTGCGTCGAAATTTTGTTGCATAAGTAAAATTTATATAAAAAATTAATAGTCACTAGGAGGTGGGATGCCAACAGCAGATGATAAGTTAAAGGAACTCGATGTGCGCAACATTAAGGCAGCTGCGATTTTGCAGAATTTCAGCCTAGAGGAAATGGAACAGGTTTTGGAAACCAATATCTTCGAGCTTATGGGTGTTGAGTCCGAGCTAACCCAGGAGCAAAAAGATGATCTACTAAAGGTATTCAAGGACACAATTGAAAATCGCACAGTGGCCAGACTCCTAGACGCTTTGCCAGATGAAGATGTCGAAGAATTCAGCAAGCTGGCCGAAGAAAGTGCGGAAAAGGCTGATCAATTTTTGGCCGATAAAGGAATTAATAAAGAACAAATTGCAATAGTTGAGATTGTGCTTTATAAACTTGAATTAGCCAAGAGCAAGCAAGGAGAGGGGGTTGAATGAGTGCAGAAGAAAGTCCTGACGGCGGTGCGGGCGAAGCCTCGTTTCTTGCCGAAAGAGAAGCAAAATTAAGCAGCGTGACCTCGCGTCTCGCTGAGTTTGAGGCTGCAAAAAAAGAGGTTTTTAAACACGAGAAATCTAAGCCGTGGCCATTTTTTGGTAAAAGAAAAGCAGAATGGCAGAGCAGGCTGGGTAAACTCAATGAAAATGTTCAAGCAACAGCGCACTTGCTAAATACTGCTGCTGCTGAGGCCAAAGCAAAGGGCATCGATGACCCTGTCGGTGAAGTATTGAACAAACGTGGCAAACCTCCGCTTGGGTATCGTGAATCAATACAAAAAGCAATGAAAGCCTCTGAGGCTTGGATAGCTGGTCCGAAGCCTGCAACGGCTGATCCGACTGTTACTGAAGTGCCCAAGCCGGCCGATGATGAAGTTGATGTTACTTTAGGTGAGGATTTAACTGACGTAGATATTGAACTAACTGATGATCCAGTCGACAAAGGGGTAACTCCTGGCGACCCCACTCCACCTAAAGATCCAGGTGGCCCGACACTGGATGTCACTCTTGATGACGAATCGCCAAAACCGCCTGCTGCGCCGCCTGTTTTTGATGTTACTGAGCCGCCGGCTGTTGCATCATCTGGCGGAATTCCGCCATCACCATCTGTTGGTGAACCAACAACTGAAACTGCTCCTCCACCAGTTCCTCCAACTCCACCGGAAGAACCACCAACACCACCAGGGCCACCACCATTTGGTCCAGATGGTGAACCTTTAACTCCAGCACCGCTAGGGCCAGATGGCAAACCACTTCCTCCGCCACCACGTACTGAAACATCTCCTCCTCTTACTCCTCCGCCACCGCCACCACCAGGCGGGTCAGAACCACCTCCGCCAACTGGGCCGGAGACTCCTGCTGGTACACCGGAAGACCCAACCAAGAAAGAAGCTGACGATGCTGCCAAACGACTTGAAGCTGCAGTTGACAAACTTCCAGCCAGGTCCAAGGAGCTTGTAAAGTTGGCGCTTGAAACCAAGACTCGTGAAGACGCTAGAATAGAACAGCGGTATGGGAATCAGAAGAGTCTTTGGAACAGAATGAAGAAAGGCTTAAATGAGAGTTGGGGTGGTCGGGCACTTGGCGGACTTTTGAAAGTTGGTCAGGGCCTTGGTGAAGTTGCTACATCAGCGTTGCTTGCTGGTCCTACTGGAATGCTGCTTTCGCCGGCCTTGTTTTCTCATGGCGCAATGCGTGGAATAGAAGGTGCACTTCAAGTCATATCTGCCTTTGGTGAATATGGTGGCGATATGAAAATTAAAGACGCCAACAGCAAAATTGATAAAATGACTGCTGATTTGAACAAATTAATATTAGAAACTGAAGGAAAATCAGACGCCAGCCACGAGCGATATAAAGCTATCCACAAAATTGCTGAAGATATTAGACTTGCTGAGGCTGACAAATTAACAGCACAAGCAGGGAAGTTTTCACTTCGAGCAAAAATGAATGTTTACGGGCTAGTCGGCGGAGTACTTGGTTCGGCATCTAGTGTGCTAGTTGGTGGCTTACCAACCGGTATGCAGCATTTTGGTGGCATGTTTAAGCCGGGAACTGATTTAGCTGCAACGTATGCCAATCAGTTCGGGCTGCACAATGGTATAAATATTGGGCATCACACTGCAATTGATGTGACCAAAGGCTGGATGTTTGGCTACAAGGGTGGCGAATCTGCATTTGCTACAGCTCATGGCGCAAATGTTGCTGGAACTCAAACTGTCGGACTTGGCAGCGTAGCAGGTCATGGTATGGGTGCGACTGCGCTCGGAACTAAATTCTTGTTAGGTGGTGGTATAGCCTTGGCTGGCGCGGCAATGATTTTGCAAGCACGTCATGATATGAAGGGTGTTGAAGAGCTAAAGGCTGCCGCTGCTGCGCTTAAGACTGAAGCAGCTGGAATTTCTGGTGATCCGGTTGGTGATAAGGCCAGGGCCGAAGCTGCAGATAAAGCACGCAAAGAAAAAGAAGCTGCCGACAAAGCCGAAGCTGACAAAAAGGCTGCCGCTGATGCTGCTGAGAAAGAAAAGGGCAAGGGTACAGGCAAGCCAGGAGATCCTAAAAAACCAGGGCCAGATGATGGCACACCTCCGGGTGATGGCGGACCGAAAGATCCCGACAAACCTGGTAAAAAAGGAAAACCGGGTGAACCAGGCCCCAAAAAAGAAGGAGAAGAAGAAGCAGCAGCAGCAGATGAAGCTCCATCAGAGGGTCCAAATCCACCAGAAAAGGAAAAGCCGGCAGATGGTAGAATTGAAGTTGGTAAAATCTACAAGGCTGAGGGCCTGAAAGAAATGAACATTAAAGGATATAACAAAGAGAAGGGCTCAAAATTAAAGGGTAAAATTTACTCTGCGAAAGTAAATGGCCGAGACGTTGTAATCAATCTGTCGGAAGGCGAAGTCGGCGAATCAACTACCAATGTTATCGTCGATAAAATGTTATTCCGCAGCAAGGAGAAGCCGAAGGGTGGTTATGAGAAGGGTTATAAACCGACCCCAGAATTAACAGTTCATCTAGAGGGTGGAACTCCAGCTGAGGAACCGAGTGGGTCAGACGACGAAGAAGCGGCAAAAACTATAGAAAATCCTAAAGCTGAGAAAAAGCGAGTGGCGGAAATGTTGCAAACAGGTCGTTTGTGGCAGGGCATTTCTGAGGAACCAGTTAAGGCTAATCTTGTTGATTACGCCGAGAATAAAAAAGGCGACATTACTGAGCTGGAATCCATGGTTGATGTTAAAGACAAACAAATTATTATTAGGGATGTTCACAGGGTTAAGGGATCTGTTAGATTCTCGGTCCGAGAAAAAGGTACAACAGATTTTGGCCCGTCGTATCAAATGGCTGCCGCTGACTTTTTAAAGATTGCTGACCCTGCATATTTTGCCAAAGAACCGGATAAAGCTGCACAATTTGAAGCAGCAAAAGCAGCTTTGGCAAAATCAATAGAAAATCCAGATGAAGAAGCGGCCGATGACGAAGAACCACCAGCAGATGACGAGCCGCCGAAACTAGAAGTACCAACAGATGACGAAGAAACGACCGATGACGAAGAGGCGGCGGGTGACGAAGAAATCGTGGAAGAAAGTGAAATTCCTTTCGGTTTGAAACCCGGAGACAAGGTAGTTGAAAAAGAAACTGGAAAAGTTTTTGTTATCAGCGAACAAGATGACGATTTCGGTAGAGTAGTAGTTAATTCGCCGGATGCAGAGTCTGAAAAAGATTATTATCCACTAGCAACATTTGAAGAAGAATTTGAGCCATACAAAGATCCAGAAGAAGCGCCGCCGGAAAAAGTTGTAATTTCTACCGCTAAGGGTGATGTCGATGTTGCACCGGGCGCAACTATCACCATGCCTCGCATTGTCGGCGATGAGTTTAAGGGTTCTGAGGCTAGAGTCGTTAAATCGGCTGAAAATGTCATAGATGGTGATAAATCCTTTGTGTTTATTACATTCGACGAAGGAGAACCACTCAAGATGACTCCAGAAAATGCAGCTAAGCTGATTGAAAATAATGTCCTAACTGTTTCTTAAATTAAATGACAAAAATCACACCAACTGATTTCCGCCATGTTCGGGAGACCACTCTTAGTGATTTTGTGCCCGCAAATCCTGCCGCGGAATTAATTGGTTCACAAAAATTCGATCATACGGCTGTTCCTGAAACGACTTTTGAAGATTTAATGCCACCAGAAAATATTAATGTTCCCGATGGTGCCCAGGAACTGCCAGCTGATGACGCTGCGATGGAAGCAAATCTAGACCCTGATGTTCCGCTTGAACAGGGTGGGCCGGTAATTGATCCATTAACAGTCCCTGAAACAACTTTTGAGGATTTATTTCGGCCACCAGCTGAACTACCCGCACCGCCTGATCTTCCTGAGCCGCCGGCTCGAGAAGCCACTGTGCCACCAATTGATGAGTCTGTGACACCAACTGCTCCTGCAATGCCGATCGTTGCCGCTGAACTGAGTCCAGCTGAAAATGCGATAGCTGTTAATTTTCTAGAACAATTGCGTCCTGGCGATCGCTTAAAGATGCGGAATCCGAATGAGGAAAGCGTGAAGACGGTTCAGTCATTTGTGCTGTATGACCCGGCTACTCGTTTGGTCACAGTTGATGTCGGCGGAATGAATCACAGGATCGAGGTCCATGAATTCTATCGTACTTTTGACACAGAAATATCTAAGCCAGATGCTGACTTCAGATCTGAATTGGAGGAAGGCCTAGACGAAATTGCCGCCGCTGAAGACGTGCCTAAGGTCAATGATATCCATAGTGATGAGGCTCAGTTGGAGGCAGCCGAAAATGAGGAACTAGAAAGTTATCAGTTTCATGACAAAAATGGGGGCGTGGATAGTGATAATTCTTCAGTTTTAACAATTTATAAAGATCAGGCTTGGAAACGTGGTGACAGCCCATCAGAAAAGATTTCGGCGATCAGGATATCAGCTAATAATGGAAAATTAGCGATTGCATTTGGCAATAATCCAGCAGAAGAAAAAACTACACAGGAATGGAAGGATGATTTTGCTGGTTGGCAGCTAATTAGTGTTGGGGTAAATAATTCTGAAGTTGCGCCGTTAAAAGAAATTGTTGAAAACTCTGCACCAGCTCAAACAACGCAGGGGTTAAAGGACCGTTTCCGTCAAATTAACCCGTCAGAAGCCGCTGGGCAACAATATGCTGATGGTACACCAAATGAGCATCAAGAGTATAATCGGGGCCGTGTAGTTGCCGAGAATATTCCTAAGCTACCGGAGGTTTCTGTCGATGGCAGCGAGGCGGTTGCGGTTCCTGATGCTGCTGAGGCTGAAAGAGAGAAAGAGGTTGTAAAGGTTGAAGACGAGATTGATAAAGTCGTTGAACAGGTTCCGGCAGTGGCTGCGGAAGTAGTAGTTGAGGAAAACGGTGAGGCAGATGACACTGACGATGGCAAAGCGACTGGGAAAGAAAATTTACCAAAAAACGCGCAAGACGCTTTTGATCAGTTGGCAGGTGGCAGTCAAGTTAACATGCCAGTTGATCTTGCCAGACAGGCCGAAGAAATAAGATTTACCACTGGTGAGGAGCAGCCCGAGGATAAAGGCTAGTGTTTTTAGCAAGGAGGCCGAGTAGTGAAAATTCGACAGCTTTCTTTAAATTATTTTCATCATCACAAATCGGGGCAAAGATATTATCATAATTACTCAAATCATTTAGTATACTAGAAAGCAAAATAATTTAGTCGAATTTCTACTACTTGGGAGGGGCAATTGGATACTTACAGTTATAATTCAACGGCAACAACGACCAGCAATAACATTTGGTGGTGGGTTTTAGCTGTTATTGCACTGGCGATAGGAATTTATTTTTTGTATAAATATTTACAGCGTATAATTTTGTACTATTATCAACTGCGAAAAACTCAGAATTGGGTGATGTTAAAAATTTCTATCCCTAAGGAGCGTTTTGCAGAAGAGAACGATCAGCGAATGGATTTTCGTGAACTGGCTGCAGTTATTGAGCCATTTTTGTCGAACATTGAGTCACTTTTTGACCCGAATATACAAAAGAAACTTGCAGGGCAAGACCATATTAGCTTAGAAATTATTTCTAAAAAAGGTTTGGTATTTTTTTACATTGGCGCGCCGGAGATATTTCGTGACGCGATTGAAAAAAATATTTTGGCCCAATATCCGGATGCAATCTTGGAGCTGGATAAAGACAGGGGATTTTCAGTCTTTAAAGATATGGAAGGCGAAGTTGCCGCTGGAAATTTAAGATTGCTAAAAAAGTTTTTCTTTCCAATCAAAACATATCGCTATTTGGAATATGATCCACTGAACGGAATTGTCAACGCGCTATCAAAATTGGGTACCGAAAGAAATGCCGCGGTCCAGATTTTAATT
>JBAXWD010000036.1:0-6798 GCA_037128645.1 Candidatus Berkelbacteria bacterium | reverse complement strand
GGATTAAACTTGAGGACAGGCGTAGGCATTGTTACATCATAGGAAAGTCTGGTACTGGAAAATCCACGCTGATTGAAAATATGGCAATCGATGACGTCGTTGAGGGTCGCGGAGTTGTGGTTGTCGACCCGCATGGAGACTTGGTAGACAAAGTTCTAGCTTGTGTGCCCGATCATCGCATTGATGATGTTATTGTCTTTGATCCTGCTGACAGATCGTACCCGATTGCTTTTAATCTGTTGGATAAAGTTGAAGATGATTTTAAGGGCATGGTAGCGTCAGGCTTTGTTGGTATTTTTAAGAAAATATTTGGCGAGTCTTGGGGTCCGAGGCTCGAGCACATACTGCGAAATACAGTTTTAGCTTTATTGGATTTTCCTGAGTCGACTATGCTAGACATTCCTCGGATGCTTACGGAAAAAAGATTTAGGGAAAAAGTTGTTAGTTTTGTTACGGATACAGTTATTAAAGAGTTCTGGATTAACGAATTTGCACAATATGATGCAAAATTCCGAACAGAAGCGGTTTCTCCAATCTTGAATAAGGTTGGACAGTTTTTATCAACAGCAACCATTAGAAATATTGTTGGTCAGCCTCACTCACGAATTAACATTCGCGACATTATGGATACGCAAAAAATTCTTCTGATCAATCTTTCTCGCGGTAAAATCGGCGAAGACAACTCGGCGCTCTTAGGAGCAATGATGATTACCAAAATTCAGCTTTCGGCTATGAGCCGTGCGGACGTTACAATCGATAAACGCCCGGATTGTTATTTGTACGTTGATGAGTTCCAAAACTTTGCCACTGAATCGTTTGCAGTTATATTGTCAGAGGCCAGAAAATATAATTTGAATTTAACAATTGCCAACCAGTATATTACTCAGATGCCGGAAATTGTTCGTGATGCAGTTTTTGGTAACGCTGGAACCATTATCGCTTTCCGAGTTGGTGGTGCTGATGCCGACTTTTTGGTTAAGGAATTTGAGCCGATATTTGAAGCAAATGATTTGGTTAACTTGGATAGATATCAAATATATACCAAATTATTAATTGATGGTATTACCAAGCCGGCTTTCTCTGCTCGAACTTTGGCACCTGTCGAAAAGCTTTCTGGTAATCGAGATACAATTATTGAAACGTCACGAAAAAATTATGCAGCGAATCGCAGCGAAGTTGAGGCCATGATTGTTGAAAAATCGCGAGAATTGGAAGAGGAGTTAAAGTCAGAGTCAGAAGATTATTTTGCCAATCGATCAAATCCAGCCGCTTCTGTCGACAAGGTTCCAGACAAACAGTTTGAAAGACCTAGCCGGCCTGTGGTCAGAGAAGCCGCACCGGAAAAGGTTGCAGCTGTTTCTCAGCCAGTGCCTGCTTCGCCAGTAGCAGCTGCAGCGCCGTCAGTTAGTGTGTCTGCTGACCCAGTTAATCAACTTACTGAAGAAACCGCCCAAGAGGTTCCAAAAGAGAGAAAAGCCAGGTTTTTGAAATGGCAGAATATAATTGGGGATAAGATTTACAAAGAACAAACCGCTCGCGGTGGCGTAAAGTGGTTTGTTGGACAGAAAATTACACCTGAGATGTTTGTCGAACAGGGGATTTCGGTTGATGAGGCGGGGAGCCAGATGTTGAAAACCATGGAAAAAGCCTATGGTGTAAAAATAGGGACCACTGGGGTAACGGTGCCAACCGAAAAAAAAGACGATGATAATAAGCCGCCTGCAGGAGGGGCAGTAGAAGTCATACCGAAGCCTGATGAGTCGCAACCAAGTAGCCAGCCAGCAGGTAGCGCTGAAACACCGGCGGACGCAGAGCCCAAAACAACAGTCATACCAGAGATCCCCGAGGAAATTCCGGCTGATATTCCGGCTAGTTATCAGCCAGCGCAGGCTACTGCAGCCAAGGATGAAAACCCTTTGCAAGAAGGCGTAGCGGTTAGCCTTTAGAGGTGAGCTTTTAAATAGTTGAGCACGATTTGTGAGGGGAAACGCCAGATAGCTGGCGTTTTTTTAAATATCGATAGGGGACCGCAAACAATTTGCACTTTTATATTTCGGTTTATTTTAGCCAAAAATTGAAAAAAACAGAACAAGATATTACAAAATATAACTGTGCAGAAAAAAGGGTAATATTTAACGAGTTTTTTTCGAGATAGTTGTTGGCAATTTTAACAACTTGATTTATCCGTGGACTGAGCTCAAATTACATGCCGCATTTCTGAGACGTAAAATATGTCGCATAAGATACATTATGCGACATAATACAAATTGACCACAATAAAGATCAATTCACGCTTCTCTGATTACGGAGCGCGTATAACCGCTTATATCGCTCTCCCAATATCTTCATAAGTGGCTCCTTTTAAGCGTGCTTTCTGCCTCAAAAAGCCCCAGAATGCCCCAGTTTGACAGTTTATTATTTGGCTGACCAATTGGTCATACAGATAACATTACTGATGACTTTTGCAAGTCCTGGGCAGGATAAAATAAAAAAATGGTCTTATACAACGTGCATAGAGTGTTTTGATGGTGTCACTTAGGTGGCGGTTGCAAATTTAGTCGGATATTGTCACTAATTTGCGTTCTAGTAACCCAAGTCTCTAAAGATGCACATCTCGTGGCCAACAGATGGTAATAATAAGTTGTTTATTAGCAGTTTTTTATTAGCAAAAAAAAGACAAAATATTTTTCATTTTATTTTGTCTTTCACCTAGATTATTTAGTTGTTTTATCTTGCAAAAAATAAAAAGTCGTAAAAGAGGATTGCCTACTCCCCTACTGTTGAACATGAGGTTGGGTTAGGGCTAGGAACCCAGTTTGGCCAATGGAAGTAGATGCCCGAAGTTGGTTTTTTCTAACTTCTACTTCGAATTTGTCTCTACTAAACTGGCTTCTTGACCTGTTGAGTAACTTCTAAATGTTTCTGCCAGCTGATTAAAAGCATGGTGGCAATAAAAATTGAGGAATAAGTCCCGAAGGTAATCCCGGCTATTAATATTAAAACGAAATGGCTAATAGACGATCCACCAATCAAGAATAATGCCAAGAGAACCATAATCGTTGTTAGAGAGGTGTTAATTGACCTGGAAATAGTTTGCAATATACTGTCATTTGCTAGCGTTTCGATATCAGCCCCGGGATGGCGCACCATGTTTTCGCGCAGTCGATCGAAAACGACAATGGTATCATGAACAGAAAAACCCATGACCGTAAGCAGAGCTGTAATGAACAGGGCGTCAACTTGCATGAAGGGATAAAAGTGGCCGACAACTGAAACAAATCCGGTAGTAACAATTAAATCGTGGATTAAGGCTGCAACGGCTGTAACTCCAAAGCGCCATGAGCTAGCCGGTTTTGGAACTTTTCTGAATGCATAGGACACGAACAAAATTATGGCCAGTGAAGCTACCACAATGGCCCATATTGCCTTATTGGTGATGTCGCGACTAACTACTGGCCCGATTGTTTGATAGCTTGACTCAGTGATACCAGAGTTGTCTTTCTGGAGCTCTGAAATTAATTTATTGTGTTCATCGGGTGAAAGATTCCTTGTCCGTAGAATTACTTTATCCAATCCAGAGGTACTGGCAGTGTCAACTGTTACGCCGGCACTTGCACTTTCAGATTTTAGAGCCTCTATTTGACTTGCAATACCAGGTTTCGATAATTCTATAATTGACCCACCCTTAAAATCAATGCCAAAATTTAGTTTCCAAATGAAAATTGAAAGAATGCTCAGAATAATTAAAATTGATGAGAATATGTAAAAGTAAGTTCTTTTTTTAACTAAATTAAACATGTAGATATTTCCTTAGATTTGTTTTGGTTAGCAGTAGTAAAAAAGTTCTGCTAACAGTAACCGCAGTAAACATTGAAACAATAACACCTATGGCCAAAGTTAGGGCGAATCCCTTGATCAGACCTGTGCCAAATCCAAACAGAATAATACAAGTAATTATGGTTGAAAAATTTGAATCGCGGATGCTGTTCCATGCTCGTTTAAAACCTTCTTCAATTGCCGTGACGATATCTTTTCCAAGCCGCAACTCTTCTCTTGTGCGCTCAAATATCAAGATGTTTGCGTCAACAGCCATACCAATAGAGAGAATAAAGCCGGCTATTCCAGCCAAAGTCATGGTGACAGGAATAATTTTGAATAGTGCTAAAGAAATAAGGCTATAAATTCCAAGTGCCACAACAGCGACGGCTCCTGGAAGCTTGTAATGGATAACCATAAATAACCCAACAAGAATTAGGCCGATTATTCCAGCTGTCAAACTTCGCTTAATTGAATCGGCGCCAAGAGTTGCACCAACATTCTGTTGGGCAATAACTTTAGCTGGGATTGGAAGCATCCCCTCGTTTAGGCGATCGGAAAGTTTTTTTGCTTCCTTAATATCTTTTTGTCCCGTAACTACTGCCTTACCGTCAGCGATCTCTGCTTGAACAGTTGGGGCGGAAACGATTCGGTTATCTAGCACGATAGCAATCTGCTTGTTTAGGTTATCTTTCGTCATGGTGGCAAATTTTGATTTACCAGCGTCATTAAATGTCAGTGAAACTACTGGTGTACTGGTGCTGACACCTGAAGAACTATTTTGATAAGTCACGTCAGAAGAAATCAGGTCCTTGCCTGTTAAGTCAGTTGGTTGCCAATACCCAGGGTATGAATAATCGGTTTGATAATAATCTTGTAGCTGTAGCCCGGCTGTCGCGTCTGCGGCCTGGGTCATAAAGGTTAGTTCATACGTTTGGCCAATGGTTGCAATGGCCTGATCGATATCTTTTATACCAGGGAGTTGAATTAGAATCTGGTCAGTCCCCTGTTGTTGAATTGTTGGTTCGGCTACGCCAAGTCTGTCGATTCGCTGCCTGAAAACACTGATAAGATTATTTAGGTCTTTGGACTTATCTGTCGATTTTGATAGGTCAGCTTGGTACGTTAGTTCTGTCCCGCCTTGCAGGTCGAGCCCCAGGTGGGTTTTGATGTCTTTGCCAAATAAATTAGGCCCTTTTGGTATGTCAATTAAGACTGCCAAAGCCAGGATTATTATTATCGAACCAAAAATATACCAAATTCTTTTCATGCTAGTAACTATGTTAGTTTATCTTGGCAAAGAAGTCAATCGATTATTGGGAAAATTAGCAGTTTGTTTTGATTTATTAATTTCGGAAAAACATCTTCTTCTAGCATCGAGAAACCGTCAGGGATAAATGAGAAAATGTCTGGTTCCAAAACATAGAAACCCTTTAATAGTTTTTGATCGCTACTCGCTACTGATGCCAAGGGTTGATGGCTGAGGTGAAAGTTTACAAAGGCGGAAATATTAATTGAAGTTACCAGGTCCAAATTCACTACTAAAAAAGTTTTCTTGAATTTGTTTCGAAGTTTGTTTAGCGCTCCGGCGGTTCCATCCCCACTTTCAACATAGCTGATTTTTAGTCCAAATCTTTCACCCTCTCCGATGCTTTGTTTAATTTTCTCACCAAGAAAACCAATGGCAATTGTGATGTCGCTTAGCCCGTATTCTTTTAACTGCAGGATCGAATTTTCTATAACTGGTATCAGCCTAACGGCCCCTTTACCACCGGCCATTATTACTGCTGATTCGATTTTTGCAATTCCTAAGGCCTCAGAAAGTAAATGCTCAAATGCGTGCGACCTATTGCGCATAACGGTTCCGTCGACTTTTCGGTCGATTCTTTCAAGGATTTCTTTTTTAATTGAGATTGTTATTCGCTCTCGTTCCATAATGATTATATAAAAGAGTATATGCATTTATAAACCTAGCATATACTCTTTTTCTCTGTCAAATAAGGGCTAGTTACAGGCTCATATATTATATGAGGAATTATGATAATTTACCCAGTATTGCTTGAAAATCACTTGGTAGAGTTGACTCAATCTGAATTTCTTTATTGTTAACCGGATGGTGAAACACTATTTTACTAGCGTGCAGTAGTTGGCGCTTTATTCCAAGTTCGTCGGAGATTTTTTTGCTTTCTTTGGAGAAATATGTTTGATCACCGATAACAGGCAAACCAATGCTTTTCATTTGGACTCTAATTTGATGGGTTCTACCGGTCGGAATTTCAATTTTCATCAGTGAAAGTTCGGCTTTAGCATAAACATATTTTTGAATTTTTGAGTATTTTGTTATTGCTAATTTGCCGTTAGTCTCGTCCTGAATGGCCATTTTTTTCCTATCAATTTTATCTCTGCCAAGATAAGATTTAATTTCACCGCTCTTTGCCGCATCGCCGTAGACCAAAGCAGTATAAGTTTTATTGATATTTTTGCTGTACATCTGCTTAGATAGTGATGAAAGCGATTTAGCGTTTTTGGCAACAATAATAATTCCCGAGGTATCCTTATCGAGCCTGTGAACTATGCCTGGGCGCACAGCCGCGTAGGCGGAGTCATCGTTTTTAGAGCTAATGATTTCCGGCGCATAATCCAATAATGCGTTCACCAGCGTGCCGGTTAGGTTCCCGTGTGCCGGATGGACTACCATGCCCGAAGGCTTGTTAATAACAATGATATTTTCATCTTCAAACAAAACATTGAGTGGAATTTTCTCGCCAATGAGTTCGGCCGGTTTAGATAAATTTTCAAAGAAATCAAAATTTATTTCAATAATGTCTTCGTCACCTAACTTGAGTGAGGGCTTGCTACTTAGACCATTTACCAAAATTTGCCCGTTTTTGATAGCTTCTTGAATTTGGCTCCGACTGAAATCGACTAATTTTTTTTGCAAGAAGATATCCAATCTCTCCCCTGCTTCATTTTTGCTAACAA
>JBAXWD010000035.1:0-6864 GCA_037128645.1 Candidatus Berkelbacteria bacterium | reverse complement strand
CTCCAGAACATGGTATTAGCTTGGGTAAAGAGGTGCCGATTGAGTACATCAACGCTGTTTATGTTCCTTTTCAGTTTATCGAACAAACAAAAAAATGGATTGAAGAACTTGGCATAGACGCAAAGGTAATGGTTTTGCGGACAGCTGCTTAAAAATACTGAAATCAATTATGAAGAATATTTTTCAAGAATCGAAAATTTACCTAAATTTTTTGAATATTTTAAAAATATTGAATCAAATTCAGGTTACTCCAATAGTCTATGGGTCATTGGGTTTGGCGCTACAGATCAATGAAGAAATTCAAGTCAATGATATTGATTTGTTACTCACCAGAGAAGATGATAATAAATTCCAGAAACTTATATCCGTCTTAATTAACAACAGTTTTAAAATTGACCCCGACCATTGCAGGGAGTTTTCCTCAGCTGATTGCATAGTTTCAGCTATTGCATTAAAAGAAATCGAAGAACTTATTAAAAATCGAAAAATTGAATTAATTCCCGCGGAAATAAATGGTTTAAAGTTTTATAATCTAACACTTCCTATCCACAAACAGATCTATGAAATTGGGCTAAACAAATTGCGGAAAGTAAAAAAAGAGAGATCAGATACAGATAAAATTAATCTAATCGCTAAACACATCGCACAAAAATAATGAAAAAATCACTACAAAAAATTGAAGATTTTTATTATCAAAAGGGTTTGCGCGCTGACGATCTGCGTCAGGCCTTAACTGATGATCAGGACTACCAAAAACTTCTAGCTGAGCGAAAAGCATCTCTGCAGGTGAACTTTAATATTCCGGCAGAAGATGAAGGTAAATTTGTTCTGTCGACTGATAATGATTATGAGATTCTATCAACATGTTATGAATTGGAAAAGAAAAATTTATCGACCGGAGACGAAGAGCTGGTTGGATTTATCAAGTCTCAACTTGAACTCGACTGGCGAAATAATCTAACTGATAAAATTCAATCCCTAAAACACAAGTATAAATAAAAAATATGGCGATAGATAAAGCAGGTGCAATTGTTAGAAAAATAGAAAACGGCGAAGTATATATTTTACTTTTGCATCTGATCAATCACGATTATTGGTCATTTCCCAAGGGACATATTGAAGCAAACGAATTGGCCGAAGACACCGCCAAACGAGAAATTTTGGAAGAAGCCGGGTTGTCAATCAACATTGTAAAACCGCTTGGCGATGTAACTTATCTCGACATTGATAAAAACGAAGTACACCTTGAACTTTTCTTGGCAGAAATCGAAAGCGGTGAATTGGCTGAAGAAGAAGGCCACGAACTTGTTTGGGTGACTGTTAACGAAGCAATGGAAAAACTAACTTACCCCGAACTCCGCAAATTCCTTGCTGAAAATAAAGAAGAATTTCATGGATTATCAAGACAGATACAAAAGTTATAAACGTCCACCATTATCGCCACCACCATATTTGTTTGGGGTTGTTTGGCCGTTTTTATATTTGTTAATATTTATTTCTTTTGGTTTTGTTTTTTGGCAGTCAGCCGTTGGGAATATTGCCGCATGGGTTGCAATTCCATTTATCATCAATTTAATCGCTAACGGACTTTTCACATATTTTCAATTCCAGCTAGATAATAATTTTCTGGCAATGCTCGACATCGTTGTTGTTTTGGCGACGATAATAATTAGCATGATAGTTATTTGGCCAAGCTATCATTGGGTAGCTTATGTGCAAATTCCATATTTGCTTTGGGTAATATTTGCAACATATTTACAAATTGGTGTTACGGTATTGAACAGAAAAAAATAATTTAGGAGGCACTATGTTTAAAAGAGATCCAGAAAAGATTGGGTTTTGGGGCGTTTCAATTCTTTTGATTTTGCTCGGAGTAGCAATTTTCTCAGTTGGTTTAGTTATGTGGCTGTTCAATATATTTGCCGACTACGCTTTTGTGTTGCCATCAGCGAAAATGATAGGTGGACTTATTGTTCTTGCATTGGGCTATATTGTTTTGGAACTAGAACTTATTAGAAAAAAATAATTGAGTTAAAAATATGACAAAACTTTTTGTTTGTGGAGTTTGCGGCAAAGAAATTATTGGCGACGGTGTTTGCAATTGCCCTTTTTGTGGTGCGCACAAACAACATATTAGCGAGTACAAAACTAACAAATTAAAATGGCGCTGTAGTGTATGCAATAATTTTTTTGATAAAGTTCCCAGTGTTTGCCCAGTTTGTTCTGCGAGTTCAAGTAAATTTGTACAAGTCCCAGAAAATGAACTTGCAGATGATAAATTAGTGTTAAGCAAAACCGATAAGGGCAATGCCAAAAAAGCTTTTGCTATTGAGGTTTCAAATTCGACATTTTATTTTTGTGCGGCAGAAAAATCAGATAAAGATGAGGAGCGAAAATTGTTTCGGGCTTTAGGGAAAATTGAATTTGAACATGCAGAGATTTGGCAGAAAATTTTGGGGATAAAAGAATTACCAAAGTCCAGCGATGGATGTGTTGCATCATCTTTGGCTAATCTTAAAGAAGCTTTTAGTCGCGAAGATGCTGCAATTAAGTTCTACGCCGAAGCAGCAGAGAGTTCAGATAGCCCAAGAATGAAAATGTTGTTTTCCACATTGGTTGAAATTGAAAATGATCATTTGGATATGTCTAGTGGTAGGATTAAGTCTTTTAATTAGGGGGCAGCATGGACAAAACATTGGACACAATTGTTTCATCAATTAGCTACGGCGCGCTGGTCCTTTTGGCATCAAGCTTTCCGATGTTGTTTGTTGAGTACGGGCGGTTTTTGGACCCTCTGCAGATGCTAATTGATCTTATAATTGCAGTTTCGTTATTTTTTCTCGGACGCTATATACGTAAGAAAAATAATTTACAACCGCGCCACGCAGTATATATTATTCTGGGAATTTTTGTCGGTATATTTGCATGGTACGGAATTAGCTTCGTGTCCTATTATATCGAAATGCGTCGTTATGTTTAGTAATTAAAAAACGCCTGGCATTAGTGTTAATGCGCAAGCGTTGGGTCTGTGAGTAGCCGTGGCGGCTAGTTCTGGTTGGGAACAGGGATCTCGATCTTGCGCCCGATCAGGTTGATGACCGTGGCGCCCATCCTCATACCGGTTGCGGCGCAGATTGCCTTCATGTCCTCCGCGAACATCGTGCAAACGTCGTGTACTTCGCCGTCGGTGCGGATCTCACTTGGGGTGAAGTAATGCTCGATGTGGTGGACGGTTTGCGGTTCGTCGCGATGGATGATCAGATGAACCGAGGACGGCACTTGCTGCGTGGGCAGCGTGTGACGTCCGGCCATGATCCCTAGCCAGGCAAGCGAGGCGTACAGCCCGTGGCGAGGTAGCCAGCTCTTGTGCTTGGACAGCTCGATGAACAACTGTCCGCGTAGGTAGGCCTGGGAGTCGTCCAGGCCACGAATGTAGTTTTCCAAGAATTTCAGGATGTCCATGCCAATTACCTCCAGCGAAATGTCGTAGCGTTATTATATACATTTTTAATTCTAATGTCAATGCGTATTCAATTAAGTAAGTTGATATTGAGATTGTGAACAG
Organism: Candidatus Berkelbacteria bacterium; assembly: GCA_037128645.1. Lineage (GTDB taxonomy): Bacteria > Patescibacteriota > UBA1384 > XYA2-FULL-43-10 > CAINNR01 > CAINNR01. The sequence continues at coordinate 3,299 of JBAXWD010000035.1, read as the reverse complement.
TTTGTGCTAGTATTAAAGCAGTTTAACTAACAATTTTTTTGTTTATGGATACTTTAACTAAAATTTGGAATTATAAAGACTTGCGCAACAAGGTTTTAACCGTTGCCGGGCTTTTGGTTCTGACCAGAGTTATTTCTCACATTCCACTTCCTGGTGTTAACCTGGCTCAGTTGCAAGCATTTTTCAATCAGAATCAAATATTTGGGCTCTTAAATATGTTCTCCGGTGGCACTATGAGCTCATTTTCTATTGCGCTTATGGGTGTTGGGCCCTACATTACTTCGTCCATTGTCTTTCAACTTTTAGTAATGATAGTTCCGCGGCTCGAAGAACTACAAAAAGAGGGCGAATCAGGTAGAAACAAAATCAATCAATGGACCAGGCTCCTCACAGTTCCTTTGGCAATTGTTCAGGGATATTCAATGCTGTTTCTGCTACGAAGCCAGGGTATTATCCCGACCTGGAGCATTTATCAGCTAATTATTATGCTGGTTTCCATTACCGCTGGCACTTTGGTGCTAATGTGGATTGGTGAAATTATTACTGAAAAGGGTATTGGCAACGGCTTGTCGCTAATTATCTCAATTGGTATTTTGGCTAAATTGCCATCATCTATCAGAAACACCGCTTCTTTAATCTCCGTCGCCGACACAACTAAAATCATCGAAATGATCATTTTCGCCCTAATTGCAATTGCCATTGTCGGTGTTATTGTCCTAATTACCGAAGGTCAGCGTAACATTCCGGTTTCATATGCTAGGAAATCCCGTAACGCCAGTTCGTATTCCAGCATCAATTCGTTTTTGCCGATTAAGGTAAACACTGCCGGTGTTATCCCGATTATTTTTGCCATGAGTTTAATGATTATTCCAGGCGTTGTAGCTCGGTTTTTCGTTAATGCATCCACTCTATGGATTGCCCATTTTGCTTCCACAACCGAGAACCTGTTCAAAAATAATTTATTCTACGGCGCGCTGTATTTTATACTTGTAGTGGCCTTTACTTACTTCTACACCTCAGTCGTTTTCAAGCCGGAACAGATTGCCGAAAACTTGCAGAAGCAAGGCGGGTTTATCCCCGGTATTCGACCAGGCACAGAAACAACTCATTTTCTTGGCAATATTATCGTTCGCATTACTCTTACGTCCTCGATTTTCTTGGGCCTAATCGCTGTTTTGCCGTATATTATGCAGGCAGTAACAAAAATAGATACTCTAGTTATTGGTGGCACCGGCATTCTAATTGTGGTCTCAGTGGTGATTGAAACTATGAATCAAATGCAAGCGCAGCTTTCAATGCATACGTACGAAAACTACTAAGTTACAAGTTTATCAAGTTGCAAGTTTATCAATCTAGCGTAATGGAGGATTCTAGAAAAATGGAAAAACCAGAAGTTGTAATTTTGTTGGGCGGTCCTGCATCGGGTAAGGGAACTCAGGCCAAAGTTTTGGCTAAACGAATTGGATACACCTATTTTGGTACCGGAGATCTAATGCGGGCCGAAGTTGAAAAAGGTACTGAACTCGGCAAAACTATGGCTGATTTAATGAACCGTGGCGAACTCGTACCAGACAATTTAACAATCCCAATTGTTATTAACAAGCTTCAAGAACTTAAGGGCACGAACATAGTACTAGACGGATTCCCACGAAATTTAGATCAGGCCGAGATTTTACAAGACATATTTCCAAGCGAAAACTTCTTGGTTTTAAATATCGCGGTTTCCGCCAGCTCACTTTTGAAGCGAATGTCATCGCGTCGAATTTGTGATAAATGTGGCAATATAATTACCGCAAAAAATGACGAGAAAGTTTGCGAAAAGTGCGGCGGCAATTTAATCCAGCGCGATGATGATAAGCCAGAAGTACTAACCAAAAGGATCCAATCGTACGAGAACCAGACCAAGCCAATCATCGCTTACTACCGAGAAAAAGGTAAGGTTCGCGATATTGATGGCCAGCCTCCAATTGCCGATGTTACCAAAGAAATTGAAAAGGTGATCTAATGCAAAGAAAACTACTGCCTGAACAACTTGCCGATTTCCGCAAATCCGGTATTATTTTAGCAACCGCTTTAGCTGAGGTTGTGTCTTTTGTTAAACCCGGAATTACTACTGCGCACCTAGATGAAATAGCCGAAAGCAGTATTCGCCGCCAGGGCGCGCAACCATCATTTAAAAATTATAAAACCGGCGATGCACCAAGATACCCGGCATCGCTTTGTGTTTCAATAAATGACGAGCTGGTCCATGGAATTCCTAGTGATAAAAAGTTTTTGAAAGACGGAGATATTGTTTCTCTGGACCTGGGTGCCAATTATCGTGGTACCTTCACAGATATGGCGGTGACTGTTGCAGTGGGAAAAATATCGGCTGAAGACAAAAAGCTAATTGATGTAACGAAAAATTCATTGGACGGAGCAATTAAATTTGTTAAACCAAGTATTACCACCGGCGACCTTGGGAGTATGATTGATGAATACGTTAAAAAGAATAATATGTTGGTGATTAGAGATTTCGTTGGTCACGGAATTGGTTTGGTACCACACGATGAGCCGCAAGTGCCAAATTTTGGCGAACCGGGTCGCGGTACGGTTTTGGAAGAGGGGATGGCAATAGCGATTGAACCGATGGTAACAACAAAAGATATTGATGTCAAAATTGCCAAAGACGGTTGGACCGTTCGCATGGCCAAAGGTCAGCGCTCTGCCCATTTCGAACATACTATATTAATTACCAAAACCGGCGCAGAAATTATTACAGAATGATTTTACAGTAGCTTTGCCGCAGAATAGAGCCCGATACTGCAGGAGCGAAACGACTAAATATTGGAGTGTCTGTTCCGGCAAAGGTTCAATATGTAACGTGGCGAGGGTTGGGTTTAAGGGATAGGGAGCTGCCTTCGTAAATTAAGCTCCTGTCCCTTTTAAAAAATAATTAGATGAGGAGAAAATATGATTGAAACAATTCAAAAGGAGTTAGGAAGTTACAACGGAAACTGGAAAGACAAAAAAGGCGTTTGGGAATTTTCGGCGGTTATTGCCGAGCGTAAAGCCTTTTTATCATCAAAAAAACTAACCTACTCTGCACGAGTAAAAATTGTTGATGATGAAAAAGCTATTCATTTTTCAGAAATGTTAATTGAGGCCGGTTCCGGGTTATCGTCTGGTGGGTTTGATTCTGACAGCGGCATGTCGACTGGCTTTGGTTTTAAAACCGAAAGCCAAAAATTTCTCTTCCGGTTTTGTAATTGGAAGACATCTGGATTGGGAACAATTATTGTCAAAAAGGACTGTCAGGT
>JBAXWD010000034.1:0-6926 GCA_037128645.1 Candidatus Berkelbacteria bacterium | reverse complement strand
GAATATTTGCGTTTTGTGTGTAAATTGATCTTAGCAAACGATTGTTGGGTTGTCAACACTTTTTGAGATCAAAAAGTATATTCTCAAAAAACTCTTTTCAGAAGCCAATTAAGCCTATTCTTTAGGCAAAAGAGATTTCATTTTTTTGGCAATGAAATCAGTAGCGTATTTTGGATTAAGACTGTAGAGAAAATTCATGAAATTTGAATCACTTCCAAGAAATATATGGAATTTGTTTTCTTCCATGCCAGCAATAATTAACCTTGCTGCTTCACTTGCTGGTAGCATTTTGAAACTCTGAGAACTGTCAGCCGACAAATGAGAGCTATCAATTCCGGAATTTTTTGAAATATTTGTCGCCGTTGCTCCTGGAAATACCACCGAAACTCCAACTTTGGTGTCTTTCAACTCAGCATACAATCCTTCTGTTAAAAGTTTTACCGCTGCTTTTGATGCGCCATAAACACTCTGACCTGGTACCGGTAAAAATCCACCCATTGAGGAAACATTGGCAATATAGGATTCTGGTCGTTTCAAAAGTTGCGGCAAAAACGACTTTATCATATACAGCGTGCCATAAAAGTTAACATTCATAACTTTCTCGATTGCGTCCCAGCCCAAATCATTTACGCGAACAAACGGCTGAATTATTCCAGCATCATTTATAAGCACATCAATATCTTCTTGCTCACTGGCTAATTTTTCAACTGCGGCTTTATCGGAAATATCTAACGGATGAGTCGTTAAATTTTCGCTATCAACTTCTTTTTTTAGTGCGTCCAAAGATTCTTGACGCAAGTCAACAGCCAAAACTTTATTATTTTTTTTCAGCAACGCCAAAACTAGTTCCTTACCAATCCCGCTCCCAGCACCAGTAACTAATACAAATTTATTTTCCAGTTTCATTCGTCTCCTTATTTTTTAAATGCTCTTTCCGAACTTCTTTCTCTAAGGATTCCACATACGGAACGCCCTTTTCTTTCATAAGCGCTAGTTTTTTTGCTTGAAACTCTGGTGTGCTATGTGGATGGATATCCGATCGGTCGATCGGGATGACAACAGCCTGTGCTATCAGCCCCTTAATTCCTAATTTTTTGCAGAAATATTCAAAAGTAAATTTATTTATTTCATAACGCACTTTATCAACAAATATTATCGCATCGCAGTCAGAGAATTCTTTCTGCCAAGTCGAAAGAAATTTTTCCATTATCATTGCACTCGTGATACTTTCCTCGTCGGTGTTAATTTCCAATTTGATATTTTTTTCTGCCAACCTTTTTTCCAGTTCAGGTTTCACTGTCTCACATTCCGTCCGATGCAAAGAATCGTACATTCCCCCTGAAATCCAAAAAGCCATGATTTGATCTTTTAATGTGGAGATTTTATCGACGACAGCATTTAGATATTGATCATAACCTTTCGTCTCAACAGCATGCCGTCGTTCCGGATCCCAGGCACCGTAACAATTCATCCAAATTAGTACTTTTTTATTCATGTTCTGATTATAGCAAAAAAAGAAGCGGCGTTGTGCCGCTACTCGACGAATTGTGCCCAAACCTTGCGAGGCAGGACAACGCGGATCTGTGATTCGAACTCCTCCGAAGTCGCAGACACGTGAACGAAGTTGGCGGCCGTATCAAACGGCGGCTGAGCCTTGCCGAAACGCTTCAGAAGTTCTCCGCGTATGCAGTCAGTGGCCATTGCTTCATCGACTTTGGTCGGGCCGACGAGTTCTTTGACCCGGCGAATGGCATCTTCGCCCTCCCAAATCATGGCCACAACCGGAGCAGTTTGGATGAAGACGATCGGCTTGGCGTGGTACGACTCACGTTTGCTGTCTGCGTAGAGCCCAGCCGCCTGTTTATCATTCAGCCTCATCTGCTCTTGATAAACACAGAGAAAGCCGGCTCGCCCCAGAACTTCCATCACGTAGCGGATAACCTCAACACGGTCGTTGCTCGGCTTGATCAAAACAAAAGTGCGTTCCATCACGCACCTCCAGTTCGCGAAGAATATATGAACACTAACAAAATGAGTTGTTTTTTACAATCAAAAAAACACGACTGTTGAAAAATGATCGCAATCGTGCTATAATTTCTTCGTTAGGGCCCGTAGCTTAGTTGGTAGAGCGCCTCATTTGCACTGAGGAGGTCGCAGGTTCGACTCCTGTCGGGTCCACCATAATAGTTTTAGTTCGTATAAAAATACAATTATATCACTCTGAGATTGATTAAATGCTGGTTCTAACCAAGCATTTTTTTATTTAGTAGTTAACCACGTAAATAAATGCAAAGATAAATATCGCCGCACCGAGTAAGCGATAAGCTGTAATAGTGCCACCAGGGCCAAGATACTTTTCAATCCAATCTTGGCGGCCAGTAATGTTAGTTAGCGGATAAGCAAAATAAAGTAGCGAAGAACCCAGTACCAAAAATCCGAAAAAATAAAGTATTTTCATAATTTAATTCTAGCGCAATATTAGCCAAAGAAAAATAGCTGCGATTGCGTATTGCGTGGCCAGGCCAAACCACATCGGTGTTTTAATTTGCTGAATTTTATAGTGGAATTGGTGGAATTGTTTGAACCCGTTAAGTTTTCGCAGACGTTTGCTCCAAAGCGGATTATTATCGACAAAATCAGGAAATATTCCACCAAAAGCGCCCCAAAACATTCCGGCAGTTAGCATGTTGTGAGTGTAAAAATAACCAAAAGCGATAATTGCTAAAATAATGTCAACGGCCACCAAGGCATATTGGCCAGCAGTGTTGGGGTCATCTTCACTTCTACCAACAGCATCGTCAGGGCCATCATTATGCGGAATACAATCGAGGAGCAAATGCGAAACGACACCAGCCAAAAAAGCCAGCGGCGGATAGCCAATTTCTTTGCCAATAAATGCGCCAGTTAAGGCATGTGCGGAAATTAACATCTTGCAAAATTAAAATATTACATTCAAATTACCACATTCTTAGGTCGAAACTGTTTATCATATCTGCGGTGAATACACAAAGTGCTAAAAAATCTGCTTCATCACTATCTTGAGCTAGCTCAATTAATGAATCAGAAGATAAACCAATATAACTTAACGCGAACAATATGTTGCCATTTTTGTCTTTTGCGGTGTATTGACGTTTTGGTAGTATTTTAATTTTCCCCGTCTCATATAGTTGATTTTCTACAACAATTTCTTGGTCTTTATATATAATCTCTAGAGTTTTAGCAGATGTTTGAGGCCAGCAGTACTTCGCCTCAGCCAACACATCACCATTTTCGTTCACCAACACCATCGTTTTAGATAAAACGGCCTTGCTTTTAGAGGAGAAATTTTTGTCTAAAATCTGATAAAAAGAAGAACTTCGCCAAATAGATTTATCCTTGATAAAACCAATTTTGTTCCCAACCTCGTCCTGAACGTCGAATATCTTTTTTATAGAAAATAATTTTGCTCGCTGCTTCAAAGATATTTTTTTCATAGTTGGGTTTGTATAATATTATTTTATCAACGCGACTTATTTGGTGGCCGCTACTGGATTCGAACCAGTGACTTCTTCGATGTGAACGAAGCACTCTACCGCTAAGTTAAGCAGCCATTTTTATCCCAAAGACAAATTTTCCAGACTTTTTCATCAACAATTTACGAAAAAATTCTTTGACTCTATACAAATCGCTGATAGCGAATATTACCTCATGAGTTATAACCTCAATCGGCAATTTCCAAAATGAATTTACAATAGTAAAGTCTTCTCGTTTAAATATTTTTATCATCGCCGGATTTCGACTAAGAATGTAAATGTTTTTCCCGCGATCGATCGCATCCTTGTAAGCAGTTTGGAATAATGACTTCCCGATTCCTTGACTGCGGTGTTTGGCAAAGACAATATAGGCAGAAAGCTCGGTCCAATTTTTGCCAAAATCAAAATTAGCACAAGCGCCAGCAAATTCGTCACCTGCGAAAGCTTTAAAAACAGTTTTTAGCCGCAAAAGCTCGGGAATTGAATAGCCAGTAATATCCGGAACCTGACGAATCTCCTTTTGCACAGCTTTCGCTTCGATTTTGGTAAATTTTTTTTGGATGATTTGAATTTTGTTCATATATTTACTCTAAAATATACCGCGATAATATATCTGACAAATCCTGTGCTTTTGCGAATTGCAAAACTGAGCCATTGTCTTTAATAATCACTTCTGCTGGTAATCCTTTTAAGTTATACAGGCTCATCCCCATTGAAACTCCGTAGGCGCCAACATCAAAAATTACAATTGTGTCATTATGCTCTCCAACTGTAATCTCTCTCGGTTCGGAATTAAAAACATCGCCACCTTCGCAAATATTACCAGAAAGAATCACTTTTTCACTTGGGCCGGCAACTTTTGATCCATTGATAAAATGGTGGTAAGAACCGTACATTGTCGGACGGATTAAATGATTAAAACCGCTATTGGTGCGATAAAAGAAACGCTGATGATTCCTTGAAATACTGTTAAGATTCACAAGTAAAATTCCCGATTCATTGACCAAATAACGACCCGGTTCAATAACAAGTTTTGTCTTTTTGCCAGTGTTTTTTTCAAACTCCAAGTGAAGTTTGGAAATTTCCGCAACCAAATGTTTTAAGTCGAGTCGATTTTCATTTGGATGATATGGCGTCCCAAAACCACCACCAAGATTGATGTGAGTAAGATTTGGTAATTCTAATTTTTTAATTGTTTCGAGAACGGTTTGAAAAGCTTGAATAAACAGCTGCGCATCCAAAATGCAAGAGCCGATATGGAAATGAGCCATGGTAATTTTAAGGTTATATTTTGCGGCGATTTCGACCGCTTTCGGCATATCAACTAAGTGGACACCAAATTTAGAAATTTCCCCGGCAGTTTGCGTGTGTTTGTGATGCCCGGCGATAACATTGGGGTTAATACGAATACCAATATTAATTCCCTCCACCAATTTGCCCAAAAGTTCAATTTCTTCAAACGAATTAACATTAACCAAAACCCCTTTATCTGTAACTCGCTTGGCTTCGTCATCGGAAAGCGAACTAGAAGTATAAACAATTTTTTTCGGATCGAAACCAAGAGAAATCGCGTATTCAACTTCATTGGCCGAAACCGCGTCAATACCAATGTTATATTTAAGCAAAGTCTTTAAAATTTCCGGTGACGGATTTGCCTTAACCGCATAGTGAATCTCCCATGGACCAGCGGATAATTCTTTAACTGACTGAATAATTTGCTTTTCGTCATAAACAAAAAGTGGAGTACCGAAATTAGCCGCCAATTCATCGACATTTTGGCCAGCCCAAAGCAATTTGTTATTTTTAGTTTTATATTCTCTCATTTACTTTTTTATTACTTTCTTTCTCCATGCTGGAAAATCCCCATACCCTTCAACTGTTTTTACAATTCCGGCGCGAGACCAGCCTTCTAGGTGATCGTAGAATCCCCACGCAGTGTCTTTGAATCTTGGCCCGCTCCAAAGCAATATTTCATCATGACCAAATGATTTCGAGGCTTCTTCAATTTCTGTCATCAACGCTTTACCGACCCCTAAGCCTTGAGAGTTCTTATCGACATAAAGGTTGATAACTTCAACAGAATCTTTACCTTGCACAAATTTTTCAAGCTTATGATAAACTGGCTGCATCCCGACGACTCCGATAACTTTGTCATTCGTTGTTGCAACATAATATTTTCGCTCATTGTCACTCGACAATGAATTCTTCATTAATTCCATATCCTCTACAAGTTCGTCTTCTCTAAATTCTCCTGTTTGACTATCAAAAAGCCACTGACGCAAAATTTCTTCGATCTGTTTCAAATCGTTCTTATCGATTGGTTCAATTTTGATCTTTGAATTTTGCATTTTGAATTTTTTATGGTGGACCTACCGAGAATCGAACTCGGAATTCAGCAATGCGAATGCCGTATTATACCATTTAATTATAGGCCCGCTGAGCATAACTTTACCACAGTTAGCTTGAAATTTCGAGAGCTTTTTGCTAGTATTATTTATTGTACGAGGGCATGTAGCTCAGTTGGTTAGAGCACGTCACTGATAATGACGGGGTCGGAGGTTCGAGTCCTCCCATGCCCACCAAAATTATTATTTAAAAACTGGCGAGTAATCGCTGGTTTTTTGTATAAAAAAAGGCTTGTCAGAACGGCAAGCCCGTGCTACCAAGACTTCAGGTGTGTAGCAACCTCATGGACCAAAAACCAAAAGGCTGCGCCAGTTACGAAGACGTCGCAGAGTATGACGGCCCGCCGGCTCACCTTGCCCACCCAAGGGTGGATTTTCAGGTTGAACTCCTCTGCCCACTGCCACTTTTCGGAATAGTGGGAGAAAAAGCAGAAGTAATCCAGTAGATTCGGGGCGTTACAACAGACAAAGCCCCAGAAGAAGTTGCAGCCAGTCAAGTACCAGGTCACGAGCGGGATTATCAACAACCCACTCCAAGCCTCAACAATATAGCTTTTGCCTTCACTCATGAACCCGAAATCAACCAGGTGGCCATGAGGAATAAGGTCAAACGCTACATGCGAAGCTACCAGTGCACCAACGACAACGGCCTTCTCGACCGGTGGCGCATCGACAGTCGCAATTGCGACTGCTGCGCCAACAGCTGTGTGAATCCAGGTGTTGGACAAAACAATCGCCTCCCTTGATCTCGAGTTTAATTATATTAACATAATAATAGATAAAAGTCAACAAAAAAAATCCGCATTTCTGCAGATTCAATCAACTTGGCTAACTTTTAACTTGTTACTTGATGAACTAGTTAACAGCTAAATAGTGGTAACTTCGTCGCTTATCATAACTCGGCCTTGCGGCCGATTTATATTCGACCAATGGGCTAATTATTTAATTAGCCTAACTCCTTAGAAAGGAGGTGATCCATCCCCACCTTCCGATAGGGATACCTTGTTAC
>JBAXWD010000033.1:0-7354 GCA_037128645.1 Candidatus Berkelbacteria bacterium | reverse complement strand
TATACGTTCAATGCGAACACTGGCCGGGGCACGCTACGCTTTCGTGCGTCGGTGGCGACGATTCAGGGCACTGTTGTTGTGAAGGCGAATTATGTTGAGGTTAGTTGCACCTTGCCTTGGACTGTGGCAGCATTCAAGCATTCGATTGAGCAGGCGATTAAGACGAGAGCGGCCAAAGTGTTGGCCTAAGCCAGCACTGTATCAGAACTACAGGCGGGCCGATGTGGCCCGTTTTTTCTTTGACTTTTTATTCCATCTGTCACAATTTGGCTATTTTAGAACCTATTCTAAAATAAATAAAATAGAAAATTTTATTTTGAATCTTCTGAAATAAAATCTTTGCCTCCGCTTGAATATCCTTCTATAACTTCAATTTCATATGGCGAATCGAATATTTCAATACTGCCATCCGTTATTGCTTTTTCTAATAGCTCATTGGAGTAAACAGGCGGAACGCCATCCGCACATGAGACTGTAATATGTGGGTATTTGTTTTTACTCCTGGAATTTTCAACAAGTAGCGCATCACCCTTATCATCGTGTGCTCGGCCAAGAATTTTTATTGTTGTATGTTCACCAATATTTACGTCATCTAAATTGAATGGTTGAAACTCTATTGTTGAGTGATGGAGAAAGACCCCGGAATGTTTCGGGGGAAATTGTGCTTTGAGAGATTCAATATCAGCGACGAAAAGCGCAGTGTAGACACCTTTCATTCGCTCTTCATTAATTTCAGGTTTTTCCATTTCGTTCATATTGCCAGTATAATATTTTTTGCCTGCGAAGTCACTTTTAACTGGCATATTTTTTATGTTTTGACTTTTTTTATCTCATCTGTTACAATCAATTTAGAAAATCATTAAACCAGCTTAAATAAGATATCATTTATTATATCTCGGGCTGGTGCCGAGATTTTTTGTAAAAAAGGGCAGGTGGTGAAATTGGTATACACGCAGCCTTGAGGTGGCTGTGGCCGCAAGGCCGTGCAGGTTCAATTCCTGTTCTGCCCACCATTAATCTATATCGGGCGCTTAGCTCAGCTGGTTAGAGCAACTCATTTACACTGAGTAGGTCGCGGGTTCGAATCCCCCAGCGCCCACCAACAACTATATTATGTTGCCACAAGATTTTTTTACAACAAAATACCTTTTTTCGATAAACCAACCAGCCAATATGGAGTGGTTTTTAATCTTGCTTGGTGTTTATGTGGTTTTTATCATCATTTCTATTTTGCTAGGCTATAACCAAACCATCCACAAAGGGCTTCGAGCAAGGCTATTTAATTTCTTCTTAACAATTGGAATTTTGGGTGTGGTAATCTCATTTTTTCGATATGAAAGTACCCCTTATGTTGGTACCAGAATCGCTATGCTTTTGTTGCTTCTTGCTACGCTAATTTGGTATTTTGTCATCACAATTTACTCAGTTACCAAAATGCGACATGAAGTTCGGGCAATAAAAAATCATGAAAGATACATCCAATATTTACCAAAGAAGAAAAGAAAAAATTAACAATAAAAAATTATGAATAATGGAGAAAAAATGCCAAAAATTGCAGAGAAAGTAGATGAGGTAGAGAAGGTTGAAGAAGAAAAGAAAGTCAAAAAACCAGCCCATGATTCGATGGAGAGTTTAATTGAAGAAGCTGGCGATCAACTTCTGCCTTATGCAGAAGGTGAAATTGTTGAAGCTAGGGTTTTATCGGTCTCTCGTAATAAGGTTTGGGCTGATGTGGCCGGTCTATCTTTGGGCTATGTGCCGGAAAAAGAGATAACTTTGAACTCCGAAGTAAAAGTCGGTGACACTATTTTCGCCTATGTTATTTTACTTGAAGATGAAGATGGCAACGTTGTTCTCTCTCTCAAGCGTGCCGACCGTGAGCGTTATTGGAAAGATATGGAAGAGCGATATAAAACTGGTGAGCCAGTAGAGATTACTGTTAACGAGGCAAATAAGGGTGGTTTAATCTCAGAAATTGGTGGAATCCCAGGGTTCTTGCCTGTTTCTCAACTTTCACCGGAGCATTATCCTCGTGTTTCTGGCGGCGATCGAGAAGAAATTCTAACTAGACTTAACAAGTTGATTGGCGAAAAGATTGCAGTCAAAGTTATCAACTGTGACAAAGCAGCCAATAAGCTCATTTTTTCGGAAAAAGCAGTTGATGCTGAAAAACTTGCTTCAAAGATTGAAAAATATAAAGTTGGTGATGTGCTGGAAGGCAAAATTTCTGGAATCGTTGATTTTGGCTTATTCGTAAAAATTGATCCTTTGGTTGAAGGCCTCGTTCATATTTCTGAAGTTTCTTGGTCCAGAGTGGCTGATTTGAACCAACTGTTTAAGGTTGGCGATGTTATCAAAGTTATGGTGATTTCTCTTGATGATGGAAAACTGTCACTATCGCTGAAAAAACTTGCTTCTGATCCTTGGACCGATGCGGCCAAGAAATACAAAGTTAACGAAATTGTTAGCGGATCAGTAACAAAAATTACACCGTTCGGAGCATTTGTCTCCCTAGATGAACAAATTGATGGCTTGGTCCATGTTTCCGAACTTTCAGACCAGCATGTTGTCGATCCTGGACAAGTTGTTGAACTTGGCAAAGATTACAAATTCAAGATTATCTCAATTGAGCCAGAAACTCACAGATTAGGTCTTAGCTTGAAAGCCGTAGGAAAAGAAAAATCCGAAATAAAAGAAGAGGAATCGGAAATAAAGGAAATCAAAGAGCAAAAAGAAGAAAAGCCTAAGGCTAAGAAAGCCAAAAAAACGGAGGAATAAATGATTATTACTTATTTGGGTGGGGATAAGTTCCAAATCAAAACTCGCGATGCTAATATTACACTGGCGTCAGACTCGGTTAATATTGATGGTTTCGTAATCGATAGCCCTGGAGAATATGAGCGGAAAAACGTTTTTGTTGAGGCACCTTTTGAACAGAGCGTGTTTAAGATTTTGGCTGAAGAAGTTATGATGCTTTATCCGGGAAAATCAAAAAAGTTTTCTGATAAGCAAATAGAGGTACTCGACGGCGTTGATTTATTATTCTTACCAGCAGGAGAAGAGGACTCGATGACGCTTAAAGATGCTCTTGAATTGTCAGCTACGTTAGAGCCGAGCATGATTATTCCAATGCTTTATTCAAACATCGAAACGCTAAATAAGGAAGGCCTTGAAGGCGAAGTTGCCAAGTCGGTAAAGGTGGTTAAATCAGCTCTACCCGAAGAAGGACACCAAGTAATTTTCTTAGAGAAAATTACTTAAGTTAAAAGTTCGTAAAGTTTTTAAGGTTTATAAAGTGTGGGAAAATTTTAAAAACCTTGTACTTTATGAATTTTATCAACTTGTTACTTTATAAACTACGTTATGGCTTCTTATACAAAACTCATTACTTTTCTGGAGCGGAAAGATAACCAGAAATTTCTTTTGGTTGCGCATGAGCGTCCAGATGGAGATACGGTTTCGGCAACTTTGGCAGCAGCCAGATTGTTAAAATCTTTGGGGAAAGAAATTACTGTTGCCTCATCACAAGGAGTTCCGGAGGTTTTCAAATATTTACCCGATTGGCGTGACGCCAAAAGTGATTTTTTGGTCGGTGACTTCGACGCCATTATTCTAATTGATAATGGTGACCTTAAGCGAACCGGTTATGCCGACCGAATAATCAAGGCTAAAGAGCGCGGAATACCGATTGTTAATATTGACCATCATCCTAAAAATGACATTTGGAAATATGCCAATATTAATGTGGTTGACGAAAATGCGTCGTCGACTTGCGAAATTATTTTTGGCCTTTTCAATAAAATGGGGGTGGAGCTAGAAACCGATGTAGCGACAATGCTTTTGACTGGAATTTATACTGACACTGGGGGCTTTCAGCACGCCAATGTTTCGGCCAAAACTTTTTCCGCCGCTTCGCAATTAATGAGCCATGGTGCAAAACTTAAAAATATCTCCACAAATATTTCGAATCACAAAAGTTTAGCAATGTTGAAATTGTGGGGGATTGCACTTGATCGAATTGTTGAGCTTGCTGATATCAAATTAGTTTATTCAGTAATTACTCGCGCGGATATCGAAAGTGTTGGCGCCAGTGACCAGGATTTGGCTGGCGTAGTCAACCTTATTAGCACCATTCCGGAGGACGTTGCCACACTCTTGCTTTACGAGACGGCTGATGGTAAAATTAAAGGCAGTTTACGAACGGAATCTGCCAAGGTTGATGTGGCACGAATTGCCAGTTTGTTTGGCGGCGGTGGGCATAAACGTGCGGCAGGATTTGTCATCGAAGGTAAACTAAAAAAGATTGATTGTGGGTGGAAGATAGTGTAAGAAAATTAAAAATTTAAAAGTCAGAAATCATAATTGTAAGTAAGAATTCATAATTATCTATTACAATTTTGCATTTTGATTTTTGCATTTTGCGTTAACATCATGCCCGAGTGGTGGAATTGGTAGACACGAAGGACTTAAAATCCTTTGGCCTTAAAAACCGTATCGGTTCGACTCCGATCTCGGGCACCAGAAAAAAACAGAAATAAAATTCTGTTTTTTTGTTTTTAAATCTGCTACAATTAATTCAGATGGCGGATAAAAGATCCCGAATTAAAAAAGTAATCATTTCGATTGCTGTTTTAGCTGCGATAGTCGCAGGGTATTTTTATTTACCGTCAATTTTGGGCGATCAGGTTTTCCCACTCAAGTATCAGGATACGATCAAAAAATGGTGCAAAGAGTACAATGAAGACCCATTTTTAGTAGCGGGGCTACTGATGTTGGAGTCCGGATTTAATCCTCAGGCTCAATCACCGGTTGGTGCACTTGGCATTGGACAAATTATGCCACCAACTGGTAGGAGTATCGCCAAGGGTGTTGGGATGACAAATTTTCAAACATCGGACTTGTTTAATCCAGAAATAGGCATTCAATTCGCAACTTGGCAAATTCATGTTTTGAAAGAAGAGTATGGTGGCAATGAAGTTGCAGCTCTCGCTGCATACAACGCTGGTGGCGGTAATGCTGACAAGTGGTTGCGAATGGGTTTGCTGAAAGATCCTTCAACTAACAGCTACGCCAAAAAGGTTTTGGATTATAAAGCAGTCTACCATAAACTTTATCAAGATCAGCTTGATTTAAATGGCCCCGCTACCACTGCTGCTAGCGACAAGCCTATAGTTAAAGTTAATGATGCACCATCTAGAAATGTTGTTTGGGGTCAAGCATTGAAAAATTTAGTTACAGTATTTTACGGAACAAATTAACCAATGACATCGTCGGAACTTAGAAAAAAATTCTTAGAATTCTTTGAAGAGCGGGGTCACAAGGTGATCCCTTCGTCTTCTTTGGTGCCCGAGAATGATCCTTCGGTTCTTTTCACGACCGCAGGGATGCATCCGCTAGTACCATATCTTCTCGGCGAAAAGCATCCTCTGGGAAAACGACTTTGCGATGTTCAAAAATGTTTGCGAACCGATGACATAGACGAGGTTGGTGATGCCCAACATTGTACTTTTTTTGAAATGTTAGGTTATTGGTCACTTGGTGATTACTTCAAAAAGGAATCAATTCATTTTACCTTCGGTTTTTATTTAGAAGTTTTAGGGTTCGATAAAAATGATATTTCAGTTTCTGTTTTTGCTGGTGACGAAACTGCACCTTTTGATCAGGAATCATTTGATACTTGGAAAAACGAAATTGGTATTCCAGAAGATAGGATTTACAAATATGATCGGAAAGATAACTGGTGGGGCCCGGTTGGCAATACTGGTCCATGCGGACCTTGCACAGAAATGTTTGTTGATACCGGTATAGATGCGTGCGGTCCAGACTGTGGGCCAAGTTGTAACTGCGATAAATTTGTCGAAATTGGCAACAATGTTTTTATGGAGTACAAACGTCAAGTTCGCACGATTCTAATTGACGGTATGCATTGTTTATATGATGAGAACTTTGAAATCAACCAGACATTGTTAGAAATATTAAATTCAAAAAATACTAGGAAAATATTAGTCGTTGATGGCTATCGAGAGAAAGCTAAAGAACTACTAAAAGTATTTGATATTGAATGTTTTTCGCTAGAAGAAGAGAAAATAACCAAAACTAATCCAGAATATTTTAAGAAATTATTTGAAAAATTTGATCTGAAATCAGAAGATGTAATTTATTTTGATCACTCACAAGAAAATATCGATTCAGCAAAATCATTGGGAATTTTAACCGAGCTTTATTCTGGTGCAGAGCAAGTCGATCAATTTTTGCAAAAAAACCTCTATAAATTTGAACCACTGGCGCAAAAAAATGTTGATGTTGGACTTGGTTTGGAGCGTTTGGCGATGTTTTCGCAAAAAAAGGATGATGTTTTTCAGATTGATACCTTTGAACCAATTATAAAGAAAATAGAGGAGCTATCAGGAAAAACGTATCAGGGTAACGAAAAAGCTTTTCGAATAATTGCAGATCATTCTCGAGCCGTTGTTTTTGCAATTGGAGACGGGGCAGTTCCATCAAATAAGGGTGCTGGCTACATTGTCCGCAGGCTTATCCGTCGAGCAATAAGATATTCTTGGCTCTTGGGATACGAAGGCTCTCTCGAGTCAATTTTGGAGCTGATTATTTCTGGAAGCTCGTATGAAATGCGAGAAGGAAAAACTGTTAAAGATAAATTCAAAACAGAAGAGGAGCAGTTTTCAAAGATTATTGATAGTGGTTTAAAACAGGTTGAAAAGGTTTTTGCCAGCAAAACACCGATTTCGCAAGAAGAATACGCCAAGGTGATGCAGTTTCCTAATAGTAGAGATATCCTACGAGAGATTCATAGTCAGGAGCCAAATGACCAAGTTCATCCGGAATTCAAAAAAGCTGGCATAAGTATGACTAATCGGCAGATGCACGATGCTTATGTTACAGGCAAAGAAGGTTTTAATCTTTACCAGACTTACGGATTGCCTCATGAGATTTTATTGGACCTGGGTCAAAAAAGACACCTTTTCGTCAGCAAAAGAAACTATCAGGCTGAAGCCGAAAAGCATCAAGCACTTTCCCGAACTGCCTCTGCCGGCATGTTTAAAGGTGGGCTAGCTGATAATAAAGTTGAGACAACGCGTTTGCACACCGCTGCTCATTTATTGTTGGCTGCGCTGCGACAGGTTTTGTCGCCAGAAGTTTCACAAAAAGGTTCAAATATTACCGAAGAACGATTGCGGTTTGATTTTAATTGGCCGGAAAAAATGACAGCGGAACAAATCGCCGAGGTGGAAAAAATTGTTAATGAAAAAATCAAAGAAAATATTCCAGTTGAAATGGAAGAATTATCGCTGGACGATGCTAAAAAATCTGGTGCTAACGGCGTTTTTGATGA
>JBAXWD010000032.1:0-7463 GCA_037128645.1 Candidatus Berkelbacteria bacterium | reverse complement strand
ACAAAGAACGCCATCAAAATCAAAAAGGATAAATTTAAGATTTTCCATTTGTTGCCAAATATTTTTCTAATTTTCTCAGGGCTGGAATTCGCATTGAAAATTCCGGATGTTGAAGAACATTAATTTCTGCCCAGGTTTTTTCTTGACCGTCTGGAACAAAAATATAATCAAAACCAAAGCCGTCCCCACCTCTCGGTAAATCAGTGATGGAACCAGCGACTTCAGCATCAAAAAACTCTAAATTTGTACCATTAAAATAGCCAAACAAAACTTTAGCAGTTGCTGATCTATCTTCGTATCCGTCGAGCAATTTACACATGCCGTCATTGCCAATCGACTGCAAAAACCATTTGATTAATGGACCAGGCAGTTTTCCCAGAGCATTGAAAACAAGTGATACATCTTCAACCAGAACTGGTTTCTTTAATTTCTCGTAAGCCTGACGAACTTTGTGCTCGACAATTTCCTGCAAATCGAGTGATTGAATTTCATCCAAATCAACTTTTTGGTGATCAATCTCAATATTCAAAAATTCTTGAATTTGTTTTGCCTTATCAGCATTGCCAGTAATAAAAGTTAATTTCATAACTCCTCCTCTGAGATTATTTCAATACCGTTTTTTCGAAGTAACGCGGCAGCAACGCCGTCACCTTTGATTATTTCGCCAGAAAAAATATCACGAATTTGGCCCGAACCACAAGATGGGCTCTTTTGTTTTAAGATTGCTTTTTCAATGCCTAAAATTTTAATGATTTTTAATGTTTCCTCAGCGCCTAATTGAGTCTTATCTGTAATATCCACTCCGCCCGACGTGATAGATCGGCCATTTTTAATTCCGAAACCATCCCTCGGAGTCGAAAGCCCGGCGAGTTGTTCCGGACACACCGGAATCAAAATTTCTGTTTTTGCCAATGCTAAGACTTTATCGTTAGTTTTTGTTTTTCCGTTATAACGACAATTTATTCCCAACAAACAGGCACTGCAAAGTATTGGCTTTCTATTATTCATATTGCTTAATTTATCACATTTTGCTAGAATTTGCTCGCGCAAACATTCCCAGAAGGAGGCCTCGCCATGTCCACAATCACTCTCATCACGGTTATCGGTAACCCGCCGACCATGTATCTTCAACCTGGCCAGCCAGCAACCACGCCGTCCCACTTGATGCTGTGTTCTGCGATTCCAGTGATCAAGGAGGCAGTCGCAAGGGCGTCTCAGGTCGGCGACATCAGCGACGGGGATCTAGAGACACTGACACAAGATGTCATCGTCGCCATACCAGCCATGGCCAGTCGGATGGTTGACCTTGTGGTCCGGATCGAGGGCATTCGGGTCGCAAGCTCCCGCAACATCTCAGACGTGAAACGCCAGATAGCCAGGATCCTCTGGAACTACAACAAGTTCCAGGGGGAGAAGATATGGCACAGGATCGTCTTAGTCATCGACGGCCAACAAACGGTTTTCGATGAACAGCCGCCACCGGAGTAATCCGCCCCAACATATGCGCCCCAGCTGTACAGGGGCGCTTTTTTTATAACAAGATGTAAAGATATCGTCCAAGGCAAACTCAAGGCGTTAGAAGCTAATGCTTATTAAAAAAACCGACAACTCACCTACAAGCTGTCGGGGGACCTCCCGGCTTTGCGCAACTCTCGTGCTTTCGACAAAACGCTCTCCAGCAGTAAATCGCACTTTTTCTCCTCAATCAATCTGCCAAGAGCGATCGCAAAAGCATCAACTGTCTGCCTAGCGGCTAGATTAGTCTTGTGGTATTTCGGCGGATACACCCGAAGGAAGTACCCGTAGATGATTTCACCGTCTTCGGCTGGCAGCAACCCGTGCTTGGCTGGCTGCAAATCGGCCGCGTCGACAGACAAGAGTTCAACGGCAGGCGACGCTGTAAACTTACGCTTGGAGGCCGAGGCTTTGCTATGCCAGATTTCCACTTTCTGCCGAAAGACAGACCAAACATCGAAGGTGAATGGACTTTCCCCTTCGCCAGACACAACAGCAGCGGCAACACTGTTGTAGATCGCAATCAGGCCGTCAACATCTTCCAGCAACACCGCGCTCTTGGGATCGAACAAACCGCAGGCAAAATCAGGGCAACCTTCGCACGGTTCGCGGTTGAAAGCAACCTCAAGACTTCGTTTCCAGCAGAAGCCAATGGGAACGGGCGAAGTTGCCGACCAATTCATCTGAAAGTGTCGGCAAGGACAACCAACCTGCCTACAGGAGGCAGGTATCAGTGTATCTGTCACTATTATTCCCCCTTTCGAGGACACAGCTAAAATAACCGAAAAAGCTCTTTCGGTCAAGCCACTAGGCCAAAATTTACTCAGTTACATTGATTCTAAATACGCCTTAAGTTTCGGTAAAATTTCTTTTCGCATAATTATCTGTGGATAATGTGCCACGCCATTTTCAAATTTCACCTCAAGTGCGGCACCAACAATTTCCGCCGACCGGTCATCTGCCACAACGAAAGTGTTGCTACCTTCTTCCAAATCAACACAAGTGAACAGGGTGTAAATATAGCCTTCCTGTGTGGCGATAAGTGAGAGCTGTTTTTTTATTTCAGATAAATTTTTTTCGATAAATTCTTTAACCCCAATAATTTCCAACTGGAAAGTGCTAACTTTTTTGCCGGCAAAAACGTGGCAGCCAACTTGGCTTTGAAATATTTGTTGAATTGTTTGAGTTACATTTGACTTAAATGCAAACATTTCATGAATAATTTCGTCCGAAATTCCATACAAATCAACTAACCATTTGGCAGCCGTTTTATCCCGATCGGTTGTGACTTTGTTCTTAAAATTAATAGTGTTAGAGACAATGGCGGCATACAAAATTATGGCTGATTTTTCTGATGGGATAATATTGGCCGTCATAAATTTTTCTGTGATTAAAGTTGCACAAGATCCAACCATTTCCAGCTGAATTTTGGCATTCGGGAAATCATCAGTATCAGCAACTTCGCGATGGTCGATGACTTCAATAACCTTAACTGGATCTATTTTTTTCGACAGCCATCTAGCGCCGCTCGTATCAACTAGAATAATTTGGTCAAAATTAAGCTCTAAATTATCTCCAGTTGGAATTTCAATTCCTAATTTTTGTAAAACAAAAGCTGATTCCTCTTGTGGAGTACCGAAAATTAGAGTCTCGACTTTTTGACCTTGCGCACGCAAAAATTCACTATAGGCAACAATGCAAGCCGTGCCATCGAGATCTGGGTCGAGCGCATCGGTTACTAGCGTTTTCATCTAATAATTCCAATTCCCATATACCAACCCTGTGGTTTTTTGCAAACTGGGCAATGTTCTGGTGCTTCAGTACCTTTGTGAACGTAACCACAGTTTAAACATTTCCATTCAATTTCAGAATCGCTTTTGAAAAGTTTTCCGGCCTCCAGAAGATCAGCCAATTTATTGTACCTGTCCTCATGTTTTTCTTCGACTTCAGCAATTTCCTTAAACAATTTCGCTGCAGCATCGTCGCCTTCATCTTCAGCTGCTTTTTGAAAACCTGGATACATTTGTGTGTACTCAAATTTTTCACCTTCAGCGGCATGGCGTAGATTTTCTAATGTTTTGCCCATTGGCCCAATGCCATAGGTGTTGGTCATTTCGGTATCGGCATCAATTTGTTCAAACTCCTCCTCGGCATGTGCCCGTTCGTTGTCGGCAGTTTCCAGGAATACGTGAGAAATCCAAATTAAACCTTCCTTTTCCGCCTGTTTAGCGAAATAGGTGTATTTATTGCGTGCCAATGATTCCCCGGCCATAGCCTTTAGCAAATTTTGTTTCGTTTCCATAGAACCTCCAATAATTATTGTTTTCTTTCTTCAATACTACGTTTTTTTGTCGATGTTTTCAACTCTAACCTAAACTAATATTGACTAGAATGCCCTTGAGAGATATAATGATGGCGAAAGCAGCCTTACACCGCAGGAGGTGATACCCATCCCATATCAAGACCATATTGTCGATGTGCCACTTCTCCAGTCAGCACCGACGGTTGCTGCCTTCCGTAGTGCGGCAACTAGCTACGAACCCGTCCTGGCATTTACTGATGCCATCTTCCACAAGCTGGTCATCGCCAACAAGATGGTAGTCCGCCTACTGTTTCAGGACAGTCAAGAAGTCGAGACGCTGATGCGTCTCAAACCTTTCGTGGAGCTATCCCGGAATGTGGTGCCGGGAGTGAAGTACGACTTTCTGGAGGTCTATCGGAGTGGTGTGCTCTGGCTGGTAGATCCGGACAACCTGATCTGGGTCAGCGACACCGAGACTTACATCAAGGAATCACGGCAGCCAAAACTGTCAGAAGGATCATCAGACGAGGGTGAACGCGATATCCCGTGGTGGAATCGATAGTCTAAGCCTGCTTTCACCGAACCTGCCCAGTGCACCGTGCACTGGGCAGCTTTTTTTGTAAAATATTTTGAATAAAAAATGCGGAGCTCTGGAATGCTCCGCCGGTCGGGGGTGCTAGTCGTCGGGACTAGCGAGACTGACTTGCTGCTGCTGGATCTCCAGTAACCCAACAGCGTTCGGGATGTCGGTGTTGTGGGGCCCCATAGGCCCGGGAGTGGTCTTTGTCGTCGGTGTGGCTTTTGAGATGGCCACGAAACTACCCGACAACGCGGTCTGTGCAGAAATAAACGCAGCTGTTCGCCAGATGTTTAACCCTCCCTTCGGGTTGGTCTGATCGGACAGTACAACTTTTTGATATTAGCATATACTTTATTTTTATGCAAACAAAAAAATCCTCATAGATTTTTGAGCTCAAATGTGTTAAATTATTTGAGTAATTTGATAATTACGAAAAAACGCGCTACAATAGCGTGTAATGAACAAAAAAGAATTAACTTTGATTGGAGCTTCTCTTTACGCTTGCGAAGGCACAAAAGCCAGAAGAGATTTTCGTACAAAGAACGGATTTATCCGATCAATTGAGCTGACGAACTCTGACCCAAACATTATTTCTGTTTTTTCAAAGTTCTTAAGAGAAATTATCAACGCTGACTGGAGCCGAGTCAGAGGGCAGCTGTTTATTTATCCTGATTTAGATGAAACCAAACTGAAGAAATTTTGGTCAGACGTAGCAGATATTCCGCGAAACCAATTTCAAAAAAGCATAGTACTCAGCGCAAAAATCGGAAAATTTAAAGCGAATCCAAATGGAACATTCAAGATTCGGTATAGCTGCAAATCTGACTTCATAAAACTTGAAGAGATCATCGATCAGATGTGGCAAACAGCAATATAATATTTGGTGGGATCGCATAGTTGGTCTAGTGCGCACGATTGGAAATCGTGTAGGGTCGCAAGATTCTCGAGGGTTCGAATCCCTCTCCCACCGCCATAAATACTATTATTCAATTCTAAAATCGGCCCGAGTGGGCCGATTTTAGTTTCTGCTTCTACAAGATGAAAGTTAGAGAATTCCCGATAGATGAAGCAGATAGATGAAGATTCCAGCAGAGAACAGCCACAATGCTCCCCAGATTCCTAGTCCGACCGGCGAGCCCCACTCATCCCATTTTTGTCTTCTAGGCTTGAACCAGTAATCCGGTTCCTCCAAGAGTTTCTTCTGCATCGCTTCTTCGTGAGCCTTATTGAACTCTTTTTTATCCATAATTACCCCAAAAGTTAGGTTGATAAGACTATTCAATTCGACCAGAGTTTGAATAGTTTTGGGGCTCTTGAGTTTTGCCGGTTGGGCTCCTTTTGTTGTTCCAAGAGCAAGAACAGGAGCGCATTGTCCAACAGTTAAAATATAGCTGATTTTTTTTAAGAGGTCAAAAGCTAAAAAATGGAATAATTTCCACCATTAAAAAGCTACTTCTTGAGAATCTTCTTAGATACAAGCGATAGAAGAAAAAATGAGAGTGCAAACCATATAAAGAAATTTATGAGTGATGCAGCATGATTCTGAGACTGAGCCGGTATTTCGAAACCATAGGAGTCCCACATTTTGAAACTCAAAAGAGGGAAACCATATTTAACAACTGGTTCGCTGGTTTTCTTTTCACCAATATATTGATCCCAGCCAGAATTTATTTCAATTCCTGAAACTCTGGAGTTATTGAAAGCCGAGTTTAGCAAGAAAGCCGCGACCAACGAAATTATAATGATTATCAAATACTTCATATTATCTATCGATGATGTTTTGCATCAAAAGTCGCTTCTCAACTGAGGCGATGATTTTTCGGGTTTGAACTGCAACATCCGGCGTAACAGAAACACTTGTTGCACCGTTTCTGACCATGAGCTCAGTAAACTCCGGGTAAATTGATGGCGCCTGACCGCAAACAGAAATTGTAACACCGTGTTTACGACAAGTTTTTATTACATATTCAACGGAAAGCTGGATGGCTTCATCACGCTCATCAAAGGATTTTGCTAACTCTTGATTGTCGCGGTCGACACCCAAAGTTAGCTGAGTTAAATCATTGGTACCAAGCGAAATTCCGTCAATGCCAATTGCCAAGAATTTTTCCAGTAAAATAACGTTTGATGGAACTTCGCACATCATCCAAAGTTTGAAATCCGGTGAGCGATGCAGCCCAGCAGCTTCGAGTAAATCTTTGCATTTGCGCATTTCATCAACAGTTCGAACAAATGGGATCATGACGTGAACATTGGTCAGGTCCATTTTATTGCGAACGATTTTAATTGCTTCGAGTTCAAGATTAAAAACATCGGGGTTAGTGATATATCGAAGTGCGCCTCGCATACCAATCATTGGATTATCTTCCTGACCTTCGTATTTTTCGCCACCTTTAAGGCCACGATATTCATTGGTTTTAAAATCCGTTGCCCGATAAACCACTGGACGCGGAGCAAAAGCGGCGGCAATTTGGCCGATTCCTTCGGCTAATTTTTGGGTGAATTCTCCGCCTCGGCCGTCAGCGATCATGGCTTTTGGATGCTCACCAATCCCGGCAATCATAAACTCTGCCCGGAGGAGCCCAACACCGTCAACCGGCAATTTGGCTACCTCGGCTGCAACTTCCGGCTCAGCCAAGTTAACATAAACCTTGGTTCCGGTAATCGGAATTTCTTCGTATGATGCCGAGCCACGCGATTGATCACTCGCTGGCTGTGGAATGCTAGCAGATTTAACTGCACCTTTATAAACCAACCCCTTGGCACCATCAACGGTCACAATTTGTCCGGTTTTTAGTTTCGAGGTCGCTGTTCCGGTACCAACGACACATGGAATCCCCAATTCGCGAGAAACGATTGCCGCATGACAAGTCCGCCCACCGGTGTCGGTGATAATACCTTTTGCCCGCTTCATTGCCGGGACAAAATCCGGCGTCGTCATTTCCGTTACTAAAATATCACCTTCTTGGATCAAATCATTTTGATCGCGATTGTGAATAATTTTCACCGGTCCGGTCGCAGCACCAAGTGATGCCGCTGCTCCGTGGAGTAAGACCTCTGCCTGAT
>JBAXWD010000031.1:0-7681 GCA_037128645.1 Candidatus Berkelbacteria bacterium | reverse complement strand
GGATTTTTTAGCAACGGTCTCCAACCGCATTATCAATGAAGTCAAAGGGGTTTCACGCGTAACTTATGATATTTCTGGAAAACCGCAACTCACAATTGGGTTCAATGTATCTCATCTTCATCGATTATTTACAGCTAATTGAAGGCCGTTCGAAATCCGGCGAATCAAATCGTGTTCAGGAAATTTCCGAAATTTCTCGATCTCTCAAAACCCTGGCTCGAGAATTAAATGTGCCAGTGGTGGCACTTTCTCAATTATCTCGTGCCGTTGAACATCGTCCAGACAAGCGGCCACAGCTTTCCGATTTGCGGGAATCGGGCTCTATTGAGCAGGATGCTGACGTTGTAATGTTTATTTACCGTGATGATTACTACGATGAAAACTCAGACAAAAAGGGGATAACTGAAATTCTAATTCGCAAACACAGAAATGGTCCAATCGGCAACATTGACCTATATTTCAATGCCGAGCAAATGCGTTTTCGTGATTTAGCCAAGGCGCCAAAGTCCGGCCCATCTGACTTTGGCCCACAAGACTAAAATCAATTGTTAAATTGCTGTATTGTTCTATTGCTAATAAAAAAGCGCGGAATTGCGTCCCGCGCGCTGCTCTATGGATGGGGGATCCTGATCTTGAAGATGATGAGCGAGGCCATCACCAGTCCGCCAAAGAAGACACCTAGGATGTACAGGCTGACCGGATGGTGGCGGAAGAAACCGAAGTCGCCGAAGACCACTCGATTTCTTATCATCTCCAGGATGAAGCACATGGTTACCAGGTTCGCCAACGGGCCGTAAACAAAATCCCAAAAGACTTTCATCTCTATCACCTCATTTTGGTTTCCCTCGGAAATGGGCCCGACCTTTGTGGGGTAGGGCACATGATCTGAGAAAACTACTTGCTACTGGCGGCTCATCGCGATCTTTCTCAACTGCTGGATCACCTCGGGCCAATTCTTCGGACCGGTGTACTTGCTGCTGGCGGCAGGCGTGTCGACGATCGGCCACTTCATTGGCTCAGCGACGGCTTTCGCCATCACCTGCCAAGACGAATGGTGAAAACCCGCCATGGTGAGGATGATCGGAACTCTGCACTGCTGACATCTCGCTGCGACAGCCAATCCCCAGGGCTGGGCGGGATGGCCATCGCCCTGGTGCCAATCGAGGAAAACCTCCGACACGACTACATCGACGCCGGCTCTGATCTTGACGCTGTCGTAGTCTGTCAGAACCTCGACTTGATGCCCAGCGGCCTCGAGCGCCAGCTTACCGGCCTCGGTATGCCTGGTTACGCTCTCGATGAGGAGGATATTCATTGTCCCGCTCCTTTTGTCTCGTATGAGACTATTCTTTTCGAAATGTTCAAGGGAATTATCCCTCGGAAGTGGGCACAACCAGTTATGGTCATGCACACGGTCCGATGGTCGTTGGCGCCTATTTTTGCGCAGGATTATTCGGCTTGATCAGCCGTTCCAGCTCTTCGAGCTCCTCGGCTGTTAGTGTCTTCTTTGTAGCAGTGATTTGGCAGGAAGGAATCAGATACCCTCTCCTTTCGCCCTTCCGAACGATCTCCAACCAGTACTTGGCTCCGGGGTAATTGTAGATCATGTCTTCCGTGGGAACGTTACGCTCCTCGTGTCGTGAGCGGATCACGAATCCCAGCAGTTTATTCATAAGTGATGCAGAAATTTCCATGGCAGTATCCTTTAAGGAATTTTTGTTTGTGCTTTACGGTGGGCGATTGCTCAGCTCATCGTAACAACACATTATAGCGCAGATTGTTCATATTGTCAATACTTTTCGACATGATTATTAAAAAATGTCGGCTAAATACGATCTCTTGACAAGCGTAATCTGAGGGTGTATAATAAAGATGACGAAATAATTCCACACAAATAAGTAGGCAAGTTTATCAAGTAACAAGTTCGTCAAGGACAAGAAAATGGATATTAGAACACTTCAACAATTTGGGTTATCAGCAAAAGAAGCCGCCGTTTATCTGGCGCTTCTTGAATTAGGCTCCGCTTCTGTTTCAGAGGTGGCACAAAAAGCCAAAATCAACCGTACTACTGCCTACGATATATTGGAGTACCTAATCACCTATGGTTTGGTCAGCCGCGTTGGCGACAAAAAAACCAAGCACTACGCAGCTGAAAATCCAGAGCTTCTCATTTCTTATTTAGAAAAGAAAAGCAAAGAGTTCACTGAAAAAGCAGAATCGGCTAAAAATATTCTGCCGGAATTAAAAGGAATGTATAATTTGACGCCAAGGCAGCCGAAAGTTAAGTATTTTGAAGGTGATGAAGGGATCATTGCAATGTACGAAGATTCACTTCGGGCGAAAACCGGAATTCTTTCCTGGCTTGATATTAAAGTTACCCTAGATTTTTCTGCCGATTACTTTCCGGGTTACTACAAGCGTCGAACTGCAAAAGGCGTTCACATTAAAGCAATCGTAAATGATGATCCTATCGCCCGCGATTACATTGAGCGAGACGATCAGGAGTTGCGCGAGATTCGTGTTGTGCCAAAAGAAATGATGATGAACACGCCAGAGTGCTATATTTACGACGACAAAGTTTCCTTTATGTCAGTTCGCGAACGGTTTGGCGTGATGATCGAATCAAAAGACATTGCCGATGCGCAAAGAAAGCTTTATGAATTGGCGTGGGAAAAGGCTGGAGAGTATAGTTCTAAAATTTTGAAATAACATTGCACTAAAAAAGCCCCCGAAGGGGCGAGATCTTGCCAGTGGAGCTACTTGCTCCCAAGCAGGTTGACGATTTCTGGCGGCTTTTTGGCCGCCAATTGATAGGCAAGCTGTACCAGCTCAATGTCTGCCGGGTTGAAGATCAGGTCACAGAAGACAACGTCGTCGTTCTTGGTGGTGATGGTAGTGACCTGTCTATCAATCTGAAATTCGAGACTGATCTGCTTAGCCAGCCGGATGCTGGCGTTCTGTTTCAGCACGTTGTGGATCGGCTTGACTAGCTTATTGTGCAGTAGTGCTAAACGGACCAGGGTTATTAGGCTGGCCATCAGAATGACGGATAGCACGACAACCCATGTGTCGCTGAGATGAATCTTGAGTGGTGAAATCGATGAGCCAACATTGCCACCGAGTAAGGCCCCTGTAACGCACGCAGACAGCTGTGATACTAGCAACAATACCTGTGATCGAATTGGAAATTGTCGACGACAGGCCGCAGCTGCCTTGATCATGGCGTGAAATGCGACCCGTGCTTCTTCGCACGCTTCGGGCCCGGTGATGAGTGGCATGGGAAAACCTCCTGTAGCTGTACTGCCTCAAGAATCATAGCAGAAATTTTTTGGAATAATAAATTTATATCAATTTCTTTTAAAGCTTTGCGTTCGCCTTTGGTGAAACTATTTATTTTGTAATAAAAAAGCCCCTTTCGGGGCGGGTTCTTGGTGTGGTTGTTCAGGCCGGGTATTTCACCCAGACCTGTTCGAACGTGTCTATACGCCGCAGGCGCAAGGGGGAGTTCTGCTCGACCATCAGTTCCGGTCGTAGGCGAGAGAGGATGTGCCTCCCTGAGACGAGGCTGCACTTGTCATGGGCGCCTCCCTCGGTGGCCATTTCCGCCATCACAGCCTTGATGTGGTTTTGTGCGAAGGTTGTGACTGACTCGTACATCTGATTGGGGCTGCCATAGAGGCTATGAAGTTCGAATGGTGCCGGGGTGGCTGACCCGATGGCAGCAGTCATTCTCAGCACTATTTCTTTGGTGCCATCAGCTGGGCGAGCGTCGTCGCAGAACGGAACCGCAATGCTATCGTAGTAGCTCTCGTACCCCATGGTAATCGGCTCGCGTCCGGCAAGTCGCCAGGCTCGGAGGAAACATTCGATCTGCGATTGCCTTGGATTGAGGTCGAAAACAGCCTCGCAACCATTGCTTTGTCGCAGAACTGTCACTGTTTTCCCCATGTGTCTGATGACGCTGGCCAACTTCAAGTCGGTCAGCGGCCAAAAGCGGCAAAAAAATTTGGTTGCCGCTTGCCTGTACCGTGCTTTGGCCTGGATGCTCTCGGTTCGTAGAAACACCGAGATTATCGCGATTAGTAAAGTGGCGACCAACCAAATGAGTTTGGTCGAGTCATGGCTGAACAGGCTGCTTGCGATCATCAACAGCGTGGTGATAACGGAGGTAGTGAGAGAGACGTTGGCGATGCCGATTAGTAGGGAAGACTTGTTGTCTGCTTCGGCCAAGCGGACAACTCGGCTGATGACGCGCTTAGCCAGATTGTTGTTCCGGCTGTTGGCAGTAAAGTGTTGCATGGTTATGCCACCTTATTCAGGGATTCTGTACCGTCAAGAATATACCCCAATATAACAAAAAAGGCAAGCGGAAACTTGCAATTTAGGCTTTGGCCATAATCGAATTAGTTTTGCCTGGCGCTTCTTATTTTTTGAACAAGTATGTATGGTGACCGGATAATTTTCATTAGAGCAGTTTTAAATGAGCCATAATGTTTCTGCCAATAATAATCCTGGCTTTTGTAGTAGAATTTTTTCTTTTCAAAATTATTGGAGCTTTGACCCTCAAAATGGATGATTTTTGCCGTGGTAATCACAGCATTTTTACAGCCCAGGTCGGTAATTCTGCGGCATAAATCGTCATCTTCAATATACATAAAGAAATTTTCGTCAAAGCCGCCTATTTTTTGGTATGTATCTCGTCGTAACATCATAGCTGCCCCAGAGATCATATCGACATAGAAAAATTCGCCAGATTTATCAACTTGAGCATTTTTTTTGTTCCAGCGCTTAATTGTTACTCCGGCCAAGCTCTGAAAATTACCAAAAAAATCACGTTGTAAATTCTTGCCGTCCGCTTGCATTAGCAAACAGGTAAGAGCCCCAACTTCCGAGTGTCTGGCCAGAAAATCAAGCATCTGTTCTATGGCGTCGTCGTAAATCTCGGTATCGGGATTGAGCAAGAGTAAGTACTCCCCACTGGCATTTTTGACACCCAGGTTGTTGCCTGAGCCATAACCTTTATTTTCTTTGGCTTTGATCACATGGATATTGTCTTGGCCCTTAAATTCTTTTTTGAAAGTTTTATTGGCGTTGTCGCTTGGGTTGTTATCAACAATAATAATTTCAAATTTCAGATGCTTTAAGCGTTTTTGCAGGTCAGCAACTAGCGGCAAAGAATATTTTTGGCTTTTGTAGTCAACAATAATTATTGATAACTCGATCCCTCGACTCCTTGCGTCGCTCGGGATTTCGCTGACTGTTAAATCTTTAGTGCTCAGTTTGTCCATTTTTTCTTTAGCGATAGTAAATATTGGCGAACAATTTCTTTGGGCATAGCGTCGATGGTATAAGCAATTAGGATATAACATGCAGCATTAATTATCATTGCTAAAATGAAATAGACTCCAGCAGCCTGTAAACTAAAGCCAATGGCAATAGCAATTGCAGCTGAGAGAATTAATTTTGAAATTCGAATGAAGTCAATTTTTATTGGGATAATGGTTCTGGCTTTGAAAAATCCGAGGCAAAATAGCAGGATTTCAGATGCTAGCGTTGTGGCTCCGGCAGCATAAAAAGAGTATTTTGGAATCAAAATTATGTTTGACGCAATATTAAAGGTTAAAACTAGAATTGCCATCAACAGGAGATATTTTCTGGAATCTTTGGCAATTAGAACTTCGCTGATCATGGTGTTTAAGTAGATAAAAATGCCAGCAAATGCCAGAACGATAATTACTGGCGCTCCAGAGATAAAATCGATGTTTGAAAGAAAAACCACAATTTGTCGTGAAAATGGAATGCAGATAGTGATAATTACCAAGGACATTGAAACCATAAACGTAAGTCCGCTTGACGTAGCGTGACCGGCTCTTTCCTTATCATCATTAATTGTTGATGACAGCAGTGGTTTGAGAGAATACGCAAGATAAGCAGCAGCAAACATTGTAGTTTCTAGCACTCGGTAGGCAATGGCATAAATTCCAACTTGCGCCGCGCCTTTAAAATGGAATAAAATTAGCGTGTCAACTTTAAAATAGAAGTTATTTAATATGAATATCATCCCGAACGGTAGGGCTAGTTTAATAATCTCTGACATAATATCGGA
This sequence comes from Candidatus Berkelbacteria bacterium, assembly GCA_037128645.1. Lineage (GTDB taxonomy): Bacteria > Patescibacteriota > UBA1384 > XYA2-FULL-43-10 > CAINNR01 > CAINNR01. Next base: position 1,575 of record JBAXWD010000031.1, on the reverse strand, counting down.
ATTCCAGCCCAGGTGTGGGACTTCATCGCTTGCCGCTAGAGCAAACTTAGTGATGATTGTAATGACCGCAGACAGCGAGACGGTAGCCATAATCCATTCGAAGTCGAAGCGGAAATAGATTATTGCAAATAGGGCAGCTAGGGTAAAGATTTTTGCAACAACATCGGCGATTACAACTTTTTTCATATCCAGCTTGGTCTGGAAGATTAAATCGAAAATGCTGCCGACCAAGTTAAGGAATAGAAACAGCGACGCAATTAAGACGCCTTGTTTAATTACCGCTGGGTAATTTGTCAACTGGGAAATGGCTATGGCTATTATTGTCACCAAAAGTGCGCTAATTAACCGGACGGTAAAAATATTGTTTAGTAGGGCTCGTTTTTTTTCTGGAAATCTAGAAATTTCTCTGACCCCAATTGAAAAAAGGCCAAAATCGGCGATGGTAATGAAAAATGAAAGATAGGTGATAACGGTGTTGTAATAGCCGGTGCCAACAGTGCCTGCGTAGTTGGAAATTAACTTAACGGTTACCAGCGACATGACCAAAACAATTAGTCGGCCAGCAATTTGGACCACTATATTGTTCGCAATTGTGTTTTTTTGTGTTTCCATCTGTTTCTAGCTTAGCCGATTTTTGTGCTAAAATAAACCTATGTCGAGATATTTAACATTACTCGCAATCTTTTTGCTTCCAGCCTATATTTTTCGATTTTCTATTTTGGGTATTCCAACTAATGTTTTTGAGGTTGTGGTTGCTTTGGCGCTGTTAGTTTTTATTGTAGAAAAACTATTGGCTGGTTCTCGCCAGAGTTTACCCCTTGCGGGTGGAAATGACAAAATAGTTGTCGGTTTTTGGCCAGCGTATCTTTTGCTGTTTTTTGCCTTAATCAGTGTCGCATTCTCTCCCGACAAAATTGTTGCTTTGGGGATTGTAAAAGGCTGGTTTTTTGTTCCTGCAGTTTTGTATTTCCTTATAATCAATTTGTTTGATAAAAAGACTGCTAGGTTGCTAGCTATCCCGCTTTTTATTAGTTTAATGCTGGTTTCGGTTTGGGCAATTCTGCAGAAACTTGGAGTGATAACAACGCTTTTTTATCAAGTCGGCGATTCAGGATTTTCCGATTATTTTGCCAGATTTCGTGCATTTGGGCCATTTGAATCACCGAATTACCTGGCTATGTTTATTGTCCCAGTTGGTTTTTTGACACTGCCGATATTTAGCTTTTTCAAAAAGGGAATTGACAGGGTCTTGGTTGCGGTCTTCTATTTATTGCCGCTCTGCGCGCTCTATGCCTCGCGGTCTTTGGGCGGGCTAATTGCATTTGGCTTTGCCTTAATTTGTTTTCTGGCTTTTGGGCTAGCCAAGGCTTACCGAGCACATTTGGTGAATTCCGGCAGCAAAATCACTGGCTGGATCGTCGGGCTGATTATGGTAGCAGTTGCTTTTGCCATAATTTTTTCCTCAATTAGCAATGAGACATATTCAACCCACATTCGAATTGATATTTATAAATATTCACTGCAGCTAATTGAATCGCACCCGATATTCGGTATTGGACTGGGCAATTTTCAGTC
>JBAXWD010000030.1:0-7689 GCA_037128645.1 Candidatus Berkelbacteria bacterium | reverse complement strand
ATATTAAGATTGTCTATGTGGACAAAGACAAAGAGGAGCAATTCTCCGAGCAATTCGCCTGCCCAGATTGCAATATTTCTTTGCCGGAAATTGCGCCAAGATCTTTCTCCTTCAATTCGCCGCATGGAGCCTGCCCACGCTGCCAAGGTTTAGGTACTATTCTAGAAATTGATCCAAAATTGATTTTACCTAATCCCAGGCTGACTATCGAAGAAGGTGCAATCCGTCCTTGGTCAAAAACTGCCTCAAATTCAACCTGGTATATGGCCGGTCTACACGCAATGGCCAAAAAGAACAAAATCCCACTTGATAAACCAGTTGGCCAACTCGATAAAGAACAACTGCGAAAAGTTTTGTACGGCACTGGAGATGATCGTTATACCGTTTCCGAATACTCAGTAAAATACGAGGGAATAATTTCTAATCTTGAGCGGAGATACAAAGAAACACAGTCGGACTATGTTCGATCCGATATTGAAAAATATATGATTAATCGGATCTGTCCAAGTTGTAATGGCATGAGACTTAGACCAGAAATTTTAGGTGTAACTATTGCTGATAAAAATATTATTTCAGTGTCCGATTTAACGATTGACCGTTGTTTTGACTTCTTCAACAAACTTGAAGGCAAGTTAAACGAAAGCCAAAACATTATAGCCAAACAAATTATTAAAGAAATTAAAGAACGGCTATCATTTTTATTGAATGTTGGCTTGCCATATTTAACGATTAATCGAAATGCAGCAACTCTTTCCGGTGGCGAAGCCCAGCGAATTCGACTGGCAACACAAATCGGTTCTGGCCTTCAGGGCGTGCTCTATATTCTGGACGAACCGTCAATTGGACTGCACCAAAAAGATAACTCCAAGCTACTTAAAACCCTAACTAACCTTCGTGATTTAGGAAACTCAATCATAATAGTTGAACACGACGAAGAAACTATTCGGGCCGCAGACTGGCTAATTGATGTTGGCCCTGGCGCTGGTGAGGCTGGAGGCCATATTGTATTTGAAGGAACACCGAAAGAAATTGAAAAAGCCAAGTCAATTACCGGTGACTATCTTTCCGGCAAAAAGAAAATTGAGACACCAAAAATCCGTCGCGAAGGCAATGGTGACTGCATTTCAATTACTGGCGCCTCAGAAAATAATCTAAAAGATTTAACAGCCAACATTCCGCTCGGTACATTTACCTGCGTTACTGGTGTTTCAGGCTCGGGAAAATCCACTTTAATCAATGATATTTTATCTAAATCTTTAGCAAAAAAATTCTACCACGCCAAGGAAACTCCAGGAGAACATAAAGAGATCACCGGGGTCGAAAATATTGACAAAGTAATTACAATTGATCAGTCCCCTATTGGCAAAACCCCTAGGTCAAATACCGCAACATACACCGCAATATTTACTTTTGTCCGCGAACTTTTCGCTTCAACTGTTGATGCCAGAATTCGTGGCTACAAATCCGGTAGATTTTCATTTAATGTAAAAGGCGGACGCTGTGAAAACTGTCACGGTGGAGGAGTCTTGAAAATTGAAATGAACTTTTTGCCCAATGTTTACATTACTTGCCCAGAATGCAAGGGCGCCCGATACAATCACGAAGCATTAGAAATCCATTATAAAGATAAAAATATCTCTGAAGTTCTAGACATGACAGTTGATGAAGCAGTAGTATTTTTTGAAAATATTCCAGCGATCAAGTCAAAATTAGTCGTTTTGGCTGAAGTTGGACTGGGCTATATTAAACTTGGCCAACCAGCGACCACACTTTCCGGCGGCGAAGCCCAGCGAATAAAACTTGCCACTGAGCTTTCTCGTAAGTCGACAGGGCGCACACTGTATATTTTGGACGAACCGACAACTGGGTTGCACTTTGAAGATGTGAAAAAACTTCTCGGCGTTTTAGTCGCACTTGTAGACAAAGGTAATACTGTCGCTGTAATAGAACACAATTTAGACGTTATAAAAACTGCTGATTACATTATTGACCTAGGGCCTGACGGCGGTGAAGCCGGCGGGGAAATTGTCGCTTCCGGCACGCCAGAAGAGGTAGCCAAAAATCCAAAATCATACACCGGCCAATATTTGAAAAAAGTTCTCTAGCCAACTGTTTTGCGCTATAATATTGTATATGGCAGTTCTAATCAATTTTAAAATTTGTGATAACGCCGAAGAATGCGGCGGGGTTGCGGCATGTTCAACTGGCGCTCTATCCTGGAACGATAAAAACAAGACGATCAAAATTGATAATTCAAAGTGTACTTCTTGCGGAGCGTGTGAAAAAGCTTGCGAAGTTCACGCCATAGCCGTTGCCGACGACGACAAGGAATATGCTAAATTACAAAAAGAAATCTATGACGATCCAAGAAAATTAACTGATTTGATAATAGATCGCTATGGCGCTCAGCCAATTTTTGACGCTTGTCTTATCGGTCCAGAAAGCTTTGACGAGCAGGTTGCTGGGGCACAAAAATTGGTCGTAGCAGAATTATTCAGCGACGATTCAATAGAATGCATGTTGAAATCAATCCCAATCAAGCAGTTATTCGATGGCACTGACATCAAATACAGAAAAGTAAGGCTGGAAAATGACGAACTACAGCAAAAATACGGCATTAAGCAACTTCCAGCTTTAATATTTTTTTGCAACGGAAAACTACTAGGCAAAATTGAAGGATATTATACAACAGATGGCGCTGGCGGCCTGAGAGAACAAATCAACAAAATACTTAAATAATTCTGGTATAATTTAACTCAGGAGAAAAGATGAACGAAGAAAAAGAATTGGTTAAATCAATCGAAAAATTAGCAAAAGCTACCAGCAGATCAAACAGTTTGGGCTGGATGTTATTGAAGGGAATTTTCTACAGTTTCGGCTGGATTATTGGCCTAGGGTTAATAGCCACGATCTTAGTTTATCTACTTCCAAAAACTGGCGATGGTAATGTTGTCGGTCGCCTAATCCATTCCATGGCCAATGCTGTTCGCCAAAATCAATAAATCCACTATGGAACATCCACATCTTTTGGCTCACCAGAGAAAAGACAAAAGTATTTCCCGTGTCACCATCAACGGCACAATGATGGCAAGTTTGTTTTTTATTTTAACTCTTGTCTGGACACTTGGGCCACAAAAGTTTAATACTTCAATAATTACCCAGCTGGTTCTAGCAATCCCAATGCTATTTATCTCCAGTCTTTCGTATGCGAAAGTAAGTTATAGAGAAAAACACCACGTTTTTGATCGTTTTGCCTGGGTAACAACGACCCTTGGAAATAATTTTGTACTCAATGTTGCCGGGTTAATGGCTGCGACATTTAGTAAGCCAATCGCAATCATTTATTTTTCTACCAGCTTTATTCTAATTACAATCTACTATATTATTAATATATACGACGGCCTTGACACCGCTCGCGAAGAACTACTAAAGTTGCTATTTATTCTAGTTATTATGGTTCTTGGCGGCATTATTCCACTTATAATGCTGTTTTAATGATCCTCTGCAGTTGACATATCGATGTTTTAACTATATAATTGTACTCAATGGGGCTGTATTGGCTTCGACAGGAGGATTTTAGCCGCTCTATTGCAAGCAGGTAAGCCATGACCTTAACAATGCAAATTTTAAGTGCAAAAACACTTACAGAGAAAGCTAAAACTGCTTTTGCAGGATTCGCTTTCTCGCCAGTTGCTGCTTAATTGACGCAACCGCCTGCTCATTGTCTGTTCGAATGGTGAGGCCAGACGTCATAAATCGAACTGCACTTAACTTGATTCCGAAGCGAGTTAGGTAAAGAAATACTTTGGATAGGATTGATGATTTTCGCAGCGACTCTGCCATCAATCTAAAACTTTAGTCGCTGATAAGCTTGTAGAAAATTTTGCGACTACCTTTTGGACAGGGGTTCGACTCCCCTCAGCTCCACCAATTTAAAAATAGCCCATTTGGGCTCTTTTTAAATTGTAGAAGCGGGAGTTGCACCGAGGATGGGGTCGGGAAACCTGGGTTTCCCGTGGAGGAAATAATTCAAAACCGTGGGTTTTGAAATGTGCTAACCTCCCCTCAGCTCCACCACGAAAATGATTAGTCTCTGACTAGTCTTTTTTGTTATACCCAGATCGTGTTTGGAACACATTGTCTGATTGCCATTAGAGTATTTTCATGCCAATCATTATTAGTTTTCTTCTGATTTGCATGAAAATACTGGGTGGAGCACAAAACAATTCATGTGAACATGGAACAGTCAGACTAGTGATTTTATCAAATGGGAGGTTCGGATGGAGACATATTTTTGAGAATGAGCTTCGGCAAGATAGTACTTTTCTAATCAAATAAATTATGATAAATTTAAAGAGATAGATGCTGCAATTCTAACCGAAAATTTGGCTAAGCATTACGACCTGTTTGCTTTGTAGCGCCATATTATTTGGCCACTTTCACTCTTTTGTTATAAAGTCCAAGAAATAATAATAAGGAGACACGAGATGGAAATCTTGCGCAATATGTGGAGACGAAAATTTAGAACATTCCTCACCGTAATGGGAATATCGGTAGGGATATTGGCTTTTACTGTCATGGGTTCTTTAGCACTTAAGCTTAACAAAATGATAGATGGTGGCAAGAAATATATGACAGGCCAGATAACGATCTCACCTAAGGGAAGCAACTTTATGACCGGGAGCGGAGGTGGAACCCTGCCGATCGATCTATTAAATAAAATCAAAAATATTGAAGGCGTTTCCGCGGTTGCTCCAGGGGTTGAACTTGCACTCAAAGATCCTGATCCTGATAATCCAACCGGCGGAACCAGTTTTGGCCCTCCTCCTACAATAGAAGGTTACGATACAGAGGCGGGAATTGTAAACAGAAACTGGACTACTCTCGAGATGAAAGAGGGAAAGATGATCGACAAAAACAGTAAAGAAAACGACATTGCCGTCGGTACAACTATTGCGCTTGAAAATAAGCTTAAAGTTGGGGATCAATTTGAAATAAGGGGTAAAAAATTTAATGTGGTCGGGGTTTTGGACAAAACGATGACTGGTCCCGATACCTATGTTTTTATGCCCATCGAATCAGCTCAAAAATTGTATGTCGAAGCAAATCCTTTTCTAAAATCTCTCAAAGAAAAATCCGATCAGGCGGCAACAATCTCAGACAAGGAAATATCTGCATTGTCGCCGGATGCAAAAACTCAAATTATGCAATCAAAATCATTTAAGATAGAAGATATTAACACTGCCGCTTCAGTCGGATGGAAAGACGGAACTGATCCTGAAATAATTGTTCAAAAGCTAAAAGATCAATTTAAGAATGATGTTATTGTCCTCTCGCCCAAAAAAATGGGGGAAGAAATCGACAAAGCAAGCGCGCAGATGAATGCGATCATATTTGGTGCGGCAATCCTGGCCCTGATTGTCGGATTATTTTCTATTGTAAACACTATGATTATGTCAATCTCTGAGAGGACAAAGGAAATTGGCATCAAAAAGGCTATCGGAGCTTCAGGATCATCCATCGCTCGGGAATATACGTTTGAGGCAGGAGTCATTAGTTTACTTGGAGGTTTAGTTGGCATGGGGCTTGGTGTATTGATTATTACAATTGTTAACGGGAGAATGGCGAGTTCCGGTGCTGAGATATTTTTACTACAAGCTAACTTTCTAGTTGGAGTTGTAGTTTTTTCATTTGTGATAGGTATTATCGCAGGAATTTTACCCGCGTTGCGAGCGTCAAAATTACGGGTTGTGGAAGCGATTCGAGAGCTTTAGATGCGTTCAATATTAATAAGCCCTGAGCTTCAAATCGCCAAATGGTTCGGGGCCAGAACAGAAAGGTAACAAATGAGAAGCGAGATAGTGGTAAGTGCAAAAGGTATTACGAAATCATACAAGATGTCAAAGAATAATTCAGTCCACGCTTTGCGAGGGGTTGATATTCAAGTAAAAAAAGGAGACTTTTCTGCCATCATCGGCTCTTCCGGTTGTGGTAAATCGACACTAATGCATATTTTAGGTTTACTAGATAAACCGGATTCAGGAGAGCTCTATATTGACGGGGAAGATGTTTCAAAGATTAAAGATAAAAATGCGTACAAGATGCGTGCAAAGAAAATCGGCTTTATTTTTCAAGGGTTCAACCTTATTCCAACATTGACCGCTATGGAAAACGTGGTGCTTGCAGGCAAATATGGTGGGCTAAAGTTATCTGAAAGAAAAAAACGGGCTTTTAAGCTCATGAATATGGTTGGGCTCGCAGACCGTTTGAATCATAAACCCTCTGAATTATCTGGTGGTCAGCAACAGCGAGTTGCAATTGCAAGAGCCTTGATGAATGACCCGGCAATCATACTTGCCGATGAGCCGACTGGAGAGCTGGACAGTAAAACTTCCCTAGAAATTATTGACATGCTTAAAGAACTTAATAATAAAGGAAAAACATTTTTAATCGTTACTCACAATATGGAAGTGGCGAACGCCTGCAAAAAGATAATCAGGCTAAAAGATGGTAAAAACGAAAGCTGACTTTGAAAATTGAAGAAAAACTAAATATCGAAATTCACCGCTTTTTTAAAGGTGCGGTCCGTTTATTTTTATCTCGACCATCGTTATTATCGCGGGCTAATTTTATCTTAAAACAACAGCAAAATGGGCTAGATACTCGCCGGAAATGGAAAGAAAAAGAAATCAATGTACCGCCGATGATCATATTTAGTATTACGAATAAATGTAATCTTAGCTGTGTAGGATGTTACCATCATGCTCAAAAAAGGATAGGCGAAGATTTAGCCACTGCAGAAATCGAGTGTATTTTGGGTCAGGCAAAAGAACTCGGAATTTCACTCGCACTGATCGCAGGCGGTGAACCGTTCACACGTCCGGACCTGATAAAAATTATCAAAAAATTTCCCGAAATTCTTTTTTTGGTTTTTACTAACAGCACTTTGATTGACAGGAAATTAGCCATTGAGATCAAAAAACAAAAAAATATGGTTCCGATAATCAGCTTAGAGGGCGACTGCGCCAACACCAATGCTCGACGAGGAGATGGGGTCTATCAGAAATTGGAAACTGCCTTGTCGTTGTTAAACAATTCCTTGTTTGGTTTTTCTGTAACTGTGACTAAAGAGAATCTGGTGAAGGTCACTGATCCGAACTTTGTTCAAACGTTAATCAAAAAGGGATCGTCGGTTCTCTTCTTTGTTGAATACGTCCCATTTGTCAGCGGCACGGAAGACAAAACATTGAATACAAAAGAGCGTAAATCACTATCGGAAGCCATCGATAAAATGCGCAAAAACTTTTCCTCCCTCTTTATCTCTTTCCCTGGTGACGAGGCTCAGTATGGCGGTTGTTTGGCCGCCGGCCGCGGCTTTCTGCACATCTCTGCTTCGGGTCAAGTAGAGCCTTGCCCATTTTCTCCCTATTCAGATGTTTCGCTCAAAGACACATCTTTAAAAGAAGCTTTAAGTTCGCCGCTGCTTGAAAAGATTCGTAGTATGTCAGAAAGTTTAAGAGAAACCGACGGTGGTTGCGCGCTTTTTACCAACAGGGAGACAGTCGAAGAAATAATTGAGGGAAATTAGTGATAATACTCACTGACTCAATCCAAATTTATAATCCACCAGAAATAGTTTTCGACTGGTTTATGAATTTGGATAAAAATTTTACCAAATGGCATCGGAAT
>JBAXWD010000003.1:0-17627 GCA_037128645.1 Candidatus Berkelbacteria bacterium | reverse complement strand
CGCCAATTTTCATCATCATCAGTTTGATAGGAAACGAGAGCCCGGAAAGACATCTGCTGTTTGATAACCTTGAAACTTTCTATGGCTTGGGATATTTTTTTCTGTGATTTACCGATTGCTTTAAATTCATAAATATCCAGATCAAGCGTTTCACTTCTGCCGAGATGAGTGACTTTGTCGATGGTTTTAAAATCGTGCAACAAATTAACCGGCGAAATATCTTTCTCAAAATCCGGCAAAAAATCTTTAAGAAAGTCTAGAAATTCAGGTTGATCATATGGTTTGGCTAGATTCATTTACGTAATTCCTCACTTAAGACTATAGTTTCCGGTTCCTCTTCGAGGCGTGTCACACGCTCATGAATAGTATCAATTTGGTGCTGTGGAACAATTTTTTTCAACTTTTCAAAATCCTCTTCAACATCTGTTAATTTCAAAGAAGCGATATCTTTGAGAGCGCCATCATTAATGTCGTCATACTTTTTAATAATGTCAGTTAGATCTTTACAATAATCATTACTTTGTGGAAATTTATCCGCGACTAATTTTAATACCATCAGTGCATCACCACGGCGACCACCCATTGGAGGTTTGGCACTTTTAGCGAATAGTTGATCTCTCACTATTTCAAATATTTCATTGAACTTTTCATCAGCCGGAAGACCTTTCTCATCCTCTTTGGCTGCAAAATATGGCACAGCAATTTCTGATGGAACAATTTTTGCCTCGTCATTTTCCTGTTTAATGGCGAAAATTGCATGACTGCCTTTTTTTCCGAAAGCAATGGCTATATTTTCTGCTTTATCTAATCGGAGAACGCGACTTCTACATTTAAGATTTCGAACGCGAGTCATTATTTCTACATCATCTTTAACTTTATCGTAAATTTCCTGATGAGGAGTAAACCAAGATTCAGCTTCCTGTTTCTTTTCCTCTTTATCAAATTCGCCTTTCAAAAATGGTTCGAGTTCTTCGTCTGAAGAAAGTGTTCTGGTATCAGAGCCAAGAACGCTATTAATGAGGTCGATTTTAAGAGTGGCTATTTGTTTAATCCGAATTTCCGACTCACCGATTTCTGTTGGGAAGAAGTTGTAGATAAAGATTTGATCAAAAACTTTTTTATTGACACGGTTAATACGACCGATTCGCTGGATTACTCTTGTCGGATTGTACGGAATGTCATAGTTGATAATAATGCCGGCACGGTGGAGGTTATAACCTTCAGATAGAGCATCTGTGGCGATCAAAACATCATAATCATTTTTCCACTCCCTTTTATAGCCAGCATTAAAGTTTTCTTCAATTATTTTTTTGTTTTGAGCCGAAGAATCAGCGGCGGTATATTTGAAAATTCTTTGCTCGCCCCTCTTTTTCATTTCTTCGTAAAGGTAATTAACTGTATCGGCGTAAGCAGAAAAGATAATTATTTTACAATCTTTGTTTTCACTTAGTTTTTCCCTGATCTGTTTAACTACGCCATCGGTCTTTGGGTCGAGATCTTTAGTCGGAGAATCGTCACCAAACCATTCATCTCTGATTTGACAAAGCAAAGTTTTATCAGCTCTGACTTTTGTAATAAATTCATCGCTGATTAAATCTTTATCAATTGCAACAAGACCTTTGGTATTATATTTTTTCAGTTCTTCTTCAAAAAATTCTTCATCAAATTGATTGGTAAAATCATCATCAGTGTTGGCAAGAAATGACTCGGCATCAGGAATTTGACCTTTTTTCTGAATTGGAATTTTTCCAAGATTGTCCCACCAATCTTCAATCAATATATTTGATTGAATCATTTTGTTAAGGGTAATTTTGAAAGCCTCTTTTGAACTTTCAAAACGAGTAACCAGTAACCGTTTCATAAATTTTGAAAGGTTGGCTTGGGCAGTGTTAAGATCGGTCTCGTCCATTCCGGCAGCTTCAAGTGTTTTTCTAAAGTCGTCTTTTTTATCTTCTTTAACATACAAAGCTGGTTTATATCGAGCGCCGACAAAACCATTTTCTTTTGACTCGCCAATAATCGTTCTTAGCGTTTTAGTATACAGATCGCTTAATTTTCCAAGATCGTAGTCGAGAATTTCCGGACCAACAACTTCAGAGAATTCTATTCCTTGTTTTTCGATATCTTCTCGGTAAATTGTTCGGTTTTTAATGTCCAATCTAGAACGGCGGATGATGACCGGCTCGATCAGTCGTTTTAACTCTAGCGCAATTTCATCACTTTCTTTTGCAATGTATTGTTCCTCTTTTGGTTTTTTGCGCATATAGGTACGAAGTTTTTTATAACGATCAATTAACTCACGGAATCTCAGAGAAAGATTGTCAACTGATTTAATAGTCGATAACCCCGGGGTTTGGAAAAGTTTGACCAGAGCAAAGACATCTTTAGGGTCGTTATTAAATGGGGTTGCAGTCAAAGCTAAGACCTTATTATCCGGATGACTACGACAAATATCGTGGAGAAGCTTATAGTCGGTTGTTAGTTCATTGCGAAAACGGTGAGCTTCATCAATTATTAGCAATATTGGTTCATGTGCGGAAGCAAAATCGTCATAGGCATATTGAATTTTTCCTGTCGTGTAGATTTTAGTGCCGGGTAATTTGAATTGAGATTGATAGTCATTCCACTGATCAAAAAGGTGTGGCGGAGTAATAATCACTGTTCTCATATTACGATTATTGGCAATGGCAGAAGCAATTATACTTTTTCCCAATCCAACAACATCGGCAATGATTACACCGTCGTATTTTTCTAACTTATCAATACCTTCTTTAATCGCATCAATTTGATATTTTAAATCCAAATAATCGCCACCGGTGATTTGCGACGGAGTTTTAATTTTTTCTTCATCTGAAGTTGAGAATAATTCATCAAGGATTCGAATATAGACATCATAGGGAGCAGGAACTTGAAACGGCCAGAGTTCTTTTTTAATTTTTTCGATGAATGTTGTCTCACTTATCGGAGTGGCAATGTCAATATTATCACTGTCATCCCAAAGTTGTTCAAATTTATGACAATACTCCTCGTATTTCTGTTTGTTTCTATCACCATCATTTAGTTCACCCTGACCAATTAGCCCATTGTATGTGAAATTACTGGAGCCGATAAAAACTGTGCCCGGCGAATCACCACCCTGAGAGAATTCTTCAGTATTGTGGATAATATACATTTTGCCGTGTTCAGTATTTTTCGAAAGTTTAATTTCTAAACTCCCGTCTTCAATTTTCTTAATAAAAATTTTGAGTGCTTCTTGATCACCAGTAGAATCAAAGAGTGATGATTGGTTAACTAATTCAATTAGACCTTTGGCATACAATTCTTTACGAAGAGATCGCTGGGAAATGAATCCTCGCTGACCATAAAGACTTAGATCGAAATTTTCCTCCTTTTTCTGATGATTTAAAATCTCTGGTACGCAACTTGGATCAATAAAGCTACCGACTACAATTCTGATATATTTATCTTTTAATTCTTCGGCTAGAGCTTTAAAGCCAGAAAAGTAAAAATATCCAACATGAATATCGACTGCTTTGGCGCCTTTAAGAGCGTTTTGCAGCGATTCAAGCATTGTTTTCTCTTTGTTGTCGATTAGTGTCATGTTCCCCCGAAAAAGATTAAAATATACTATTTAATGACTTTATCATATCACTTTACGCTCAATTTAGAAATAGCCACTTGGGTTTTTGTAGACCAACATTTCTTTATTTTTTCCTGTTATTATGCTTAAATGATAGTGTGCGATGCTGAATTTTAGCATCTAACTACAACTAAATTTGCCTAAACTTTCCAATAGATGGGAAGCACGGCATCAAAACCTTAGTGAAATAAAGACGGCCTTATGGCTGGCGCTTTTCACTAAGGTATGCACTGGAAACGGTGTATAGAGCCCCGCAAGGGATACTCTGCCAGATCGTAAGGCCTTTTTTGTATTCAATAAATAGTTCAGAAAGGACAAAATGTTTGTCTATAAATACTGTTCAAAATGTAAAAAACGAAATCACAAAGGCAATAATCATTGTATCCGCTGTGGTGATAAATTAACCAAAGACGGCAAATTTGGCAAAGATGTTTTTGCAATAACTTTAAGCATTACAATACTTTTGTCATCAGGCGTTGCCTTCGCCAGCAGATCATATTTTATTAACAGAACTAATAAAATTGAGCAGGCCAAAACAGAAGTAACATCAACAGGACAGGGACAATCACAGACTCAGCAAGCCCCAACAGCGACCACTCAGCCAGTTACGATTACCACTCCACAAACAAACCCCGCTCCAAAGAATACCGCGCCCTCCGCGACCAATACAACGACTAATAACACGTCCGGGAATAGCATTACTCCGACAACCTCTACCCCAACACCCGATACTACACCCGTAACGACCCCGGCTACTATAACTGGGATTAAAATAATCTCAAACAATTTTATTCAGATTCCAGAATGCGATTTTATTACCCCTATCGGCAGTCCGCCGCCCTGTAATCATTACAACCCAATACCAATAAATTTGATTGCGGAATACTCCGACAACACAACAAAACCTTTATCGTGGAATGATGCCACCGTTTCTGGTATTCCTCAGAAAGTTAGTCATCCTCCGATCTCTGCATTGTTGATAATAGATACTTCAAATAATCTTTTAGATTTGGGGGCAAACGCAGGTTACTATTTAAGTGCTAGCGGTGGTCAATATCCTATTTTTATCACGGCAAAGTATCAGCAATGGACTTATACAAAACTAATAACACTTTATGTGGTAGACCTCTTTTAATTAAAAACACCAATGTTTAATTTCTTGCGGTGCTCTAAGAAAAAACAAGCGAAACAGCAGAAACCTCCAAGTATTGAAAACAATGATTTTACAATTCAAGTTTCCTCAGATGTTGAATGTTTTAATGATACTGCCGGCAACTGGCAGCCTCCGATTCCAAAAATTGAACAAAAAACACTAGATGATCTCGATCTTTTATTATCGCTTTACGAGAAGCAAAAGTGGCCAGATTGGGAAGTAGAAGATGCTAGTCTGATAAGAACGGTCAATCACGATGCCAACAACTCGGGTTGCCCATATTGTGGCGCTAGTCTTGAAATTAAGGCTGTCCGAGCAAGACAATGCCCAAAATGCAGGAATCAAATGTTTGTGAGAAGAGGATATTTCTTGACCACAGATCAGGTTCAAAAATACAAAGAACTAGCTGAAACTTTGGCTGAAAATAAAACCGCGTATGAACAGCTTAAAAATAGTTTACGATCTGCCCAAGACGCCAAACTGAACAATTACAATAACGGCTGGGGCTTATGCCAATTTTATTGGGATTTAGCGATGGCTTTTGAAAATTCAGCGGTCTTCTATGATCAGCAAGATGAAAAAGGGTTCTCTTTTTGGGATAAATCTTGGGGATATTACAACAAAACGGCCTTGGCCGAAGGAAATTTAAGACATAATTTCAAACTTGGCGTGTCAAGAACGCCACAACTGGTTTATTGTGAAGCACAGCACTTTGAAAAGAGAGCAAAACATTCTGCCCGGCAACTACAAAAAAATAAAATGTTAGAGGCCGCATTATATACCTATGCCCGTTTCTTTGCAGAAGCCGTGCATTTCAACGATTTTTATTTAGGAAAACCAACAATAATCAAAAGATGCAAAGAACTTATTGTAGAACTGAAAGTAAGCAATGATCAGCTCAACGAAATTTTTAAGAAGGCATCGCCCTGTAATTCCAAGTTCACTGTTGAAGATTCGGAAAAACTAAATTCGATAAAATGTGAAATTGAACACTATCAGCTGTTATGATTAATGATTTCAGCTCCATTGCTTGGTGTAAACCGAGTAGTTTTTCATGATATTAATTATCTTGTCTCGACTGAGACCAGATAATTTTGAAACCACCTCAACATCAAACATGTTGGTGACGCCAGAAAATTGGACTTCCTTGTAGGCGATAAAATCCTCTTTCGTTACTTTTTCACTTTGTTTTTCCATAATGCTCCTTTCATTTTCTTTTTAAATCTTTGGTTATGACCTCGGCTCTTTTGTTTTGGATTAAATCGAAGATTTTTACGGCCTGACTTTGATCGACCCAAAACTTTATCACTGTGCCGGAGACCGTGGTAATTTTGATACACGGTCCGGCAGAATCATTTTCCAATTCGACAAATAAAATCTTTACGATCGGAATTTCAACTGTCGGATCCGATTCAATGATTAATTTGTCGTTTTCGAAACGATATTTTTTTCTTATTTGTTCCTTTCAACACAATGGATGACGCCTTTGTGCAGTGAAGTCAAGGATTAAAATTTTTTATCCATTAAGCCGGCGGTAAACATTCGTCCGTCTGCCGGCATGATATCTTTGAAGAAGTTGGGCATCATAATAAAGGTACCTCCACCACCAGTGTTTTTGTTCATTATCTGGATAATCAAAAGGGTAAAAGCGTCTGTTAGATCGTCATGTTTTTCCACCCCAAAGTGGACAAGTTGCTGAATCAGTTTTTCCACTCCTTGTCGGGGAAAAAGAATCTGACCGTTAAAGACCTTGGCACTCACACGGTTCAGCCTTGCTGTTTTATCCTCGCCATGGATATCAGCCCCCTTAACTTTTACTCCTTCGTGCATTAGCTGTTGGACAAGTGAGTCTTGATAGCCGACCTTTTCGATATAGAAGTTAACGAACTTGCCATCATTGATTATGCTAGGCAGGTTTTTTAAGGTATCGACAGTTTCTCTAAAAGTCAGTCGCTGGTTAACAAGATGGGGTAAAATATATATTTTCTGCTTATCTCCACTGCCGTAAACCTTAGCACTGACAGCAGCAGTATAATCGGCTGTGTCTTTGTTGGAGATTGCCAGATCTACACCGCAACAGGTCTTAACATGATGCATTTCTTCGGTATCTTCGGGTGGCTGGTCGTAAAATTTAATCCATTCCTGATGAATAATCTGCTCGACGTCGGGAATAATTTCAAGCATAAACTCTCGTTGAAAAGCACTGGCGCTTAGATTTTTCCTTTTTTCTTTTTCAATATCTGCTTCCGTCGGGTATTTACCCGGCCAAACAACTTCACCCTGTTTGTTGATCAATGGATATTGCTTAAAGACACCGTCAATAGAGTTTTGCTCTATACCAGCTTTTAATCTCATCAAAACAGAATCTTCATGTAGCAGGTTACCGATCATCACAGTCTTGGTATTTTTATCGCCGGCAGGAATGACTTCTCCCATCAGCCAATTAAAACACTTATCCCGGCCTTCTTTGGTTTTGGTTGAAGCAATATCTTCAATGTCGTCAGCAATGATCAAATCAGGTCTTGAATGACCGTGCCGTATACCGCGAATACTTTGTTCCGTCGAGGCGGCAGTAATACGAGCATTTCTACCAGGGATAACCAATGTCGTTGAACCCCACTCATCAGATTCTTCTTGAAAAGGACCAAGTTCTTTTCGTAGCATTTCATTGCCCTCAAGCTCCCGCTTGATGTTGACCAACAGCATTCTGGCTTGATGCTGGGTCTGGCTTAGAAGTACAACAAATTTTTTCTGCTGTTTGCCAATAATTGCCCAAATCGGATAGGATAAACTGACAATCGTCGATTTTCCTGACCCTCTAAAAGCGATAATGATCGCCAGTTGGATCTTTTCATCCGTAGTTAGGTCAAAGATCTCCCGTTGAAACGGAGCCGTCTTGCAATGGACATAATGGGACAGATATAGATTGAAGAACCAATAGTGATCTTCCTTCGCTAATTCCTTCCGCAAAATTGGGTCATTCAATACTCTGTTTAGCTCGTTGTCGCTCACTGCATTTTTAGTCGTTGATGTGTTTTCCATTTTGATCTCCTAAATTAAGTGACGCTAATTTTAGCGCCTTAGTTATTAATTCTTTTTGTTCGTCTGACAACTCCTTGTCTTCCTCTTTCGAAGTGACTTCGATCCGGTTTCGATAAGCGCTACTTCTATGATTTAGCCAGTAGAAAATGGCTGACATGTTTCCATCTTTGATCAAACTGACCAATTGGCTTTCGGCT
Organism: Candidatus Berkelbacteria bacterium; assembly: GCA_037128645.1. Classification (GTDB taxonomy): domain Bacteria; phylum Patescibacteriota; class UBA1384; order XYA2-FULL-43-10; family CAINNR01; genus CAINNR01. The sequence goes on along the minus strand of JBAXWD010000003.1, from coordinate 9,595 downwards.
AAATCATTGATAATATTTGTGCCTTCTTCAATTGCCGTCTCGACCTTAGCAGCAAAATTCTCATCTTCTTTAATCCAAACGTAATATGTTGAACGAGCAATATCGCATTTCGAACAAGCAATTTGAACAATGGGGGTTTTCTTCATCTGTTCGATAATCAGCTCTTTTAGTTTTATTTGGCGAGTTTCAACTGCGTTACTCATTTTGACCTCCACTTGCGATCTTTTTGCGTTTCAGACCGGTTAACTTTTCTATACGATTCATCGCCACCTCGGCGTAAACGGGGGATTTTTCCATTAAGTAACAGCAACGTTTCATCTTTATTGCAGCAACTCCGGTACTTCCACTTCCACAAAATGGCTCAACTATCAAATCGCCACGCTTGGTCAATACCTTGATGTATGGGATAAGAATTTCAATTGGCTTCGTTCCGAAAATTATTCCTTGGCCAGATGATTTTTCATCGGCGGCGTGATATTCTATGAAGTCTGTTGGTTGGATTTTCTTCCCCTTGGAGTATCCTTCCCACTGTGGTTTCCCGGCGATGGCGTAAAGGGCGATCTCGTATTCGTTTTGCAATCCATCTGACTCATTTTCCAAGTTGTATTTGATGTCCGCATCTGGTGAAGCACCAACCATTGCGATGTCATGTTTAGAAAAAAACTTATACTTGCCGGCAAATCCTTGGCACCTATTATTCAGATGCCAAACAATCATGTTTTTTACTTTCCAATACTTTTCCATTTCACCCCAGATGGTGCGAATATTCTTCCAATTCTCATAACAAATGATGCTGAATGATTCTTTTTGGATTTTGGCAACGTTAGCCATCCACTTTTCAGTAAAGTCATCGGGCAAAACATCGGTTTCTAAATATTTACGATTTCTCTTTGATCCAAATCCCTCGGTCGGTTTGCCGTGGCGTTTAGCATTCAAGTAATCGAGAATATATGGTGGGTCGGTTAAACACATATCTGCTTTTTCATCACCCATCAGCTTGAATATGTCAGCTTCAATCGTGCTGTCGCCACACATAAGTCTACTTCCACCTAAATCATAGATATCGCCTTTTTGAACTGTGATTTTATCAATTTTGAGTTTCTTGAGTTCTTTGTCGAGATCAAAGTTTTCCGGCTCATTCTCAATCCCAAAAATTTCGTCTATTTCTTCACTCTCAAAACCCACATCAGCGAGCAGGTTTTCATCGAATGCTTTTAATAAATCCCAGTCCCAGTCTCCAATCGCCCGGTTTAGCAATAAATTTAGCCGTTTCTCCTTTTCTAGATCCGTTATATTAACATAGACGCAAGGCACCTCTTTATAACCAAGATCACTAGCAATTTTCACTCTGAAATGACCACCAATGCAAACATTTTTACGATCAGTGGCTCCGTTTAGAATTATTGGATCGACCAATCCAAAATCCTTAATACTTTTGGAAAGATCTTTAATGGCCTTCTCTGACCACTTTCTAGGATTGTAATCAGCCATTTTAATTTGACTGATTCGTAGATATTTCACCGCCAATTTTTCCTGAGACATTTTTGTCTCCTTTCTGAGCTTTCGCTCAATAATTATATTTTTCCAATAAAAAACGCCCAGCTTATATAGGCACATAAAAAGATAAAACTTTTATGTTTCCTTATAAACTGGGCATTGTCGACAGGTGTCTTAAACGAAGGTCACTATTGCTAGGCCAAACGTCTTTTCTCGCTCAATGGGCGAGATACACAATATCCTATAAACTTTTTAATGTATAAAATCATTGTATCATGTTTTACTTTCAAAGCTCAACTATTTTGTCAATACTCCTTATTATTTTGAATCTCACGGTCAAAGAAGAATTAAAAAAATCTTTGCTGTTCTGATTGATTTTTTTCATATCATCGCTTTCATCGACGGGAATTGTTTTCAGCGAAGCATCTTTAATAACGACTTCTTCTGGTAAATATAATCTTAGTTTGCCAAGCTTAGATTCTTTGCTCTCAAAATATTTGAAGTGTTTATGCGTCTTTCGTGTCATAATGATGTTCCCATAATTTGAGCAGTTTAGTACAACCTCAGCTTCATTATTTTTTATAGCAATCGCCAATAATTCCTGCCATCCTTTAGGATTGGTCAGTTTATTCGGATGCATTATAGATTTAACGGGCTCTAAAATTACAATTGTTTTTTGTGAATGGTTTTTGGTCATAAATTCTTTTTATCATCGTACTCAATATTGATTGGCTCATCATTACACAGCGGATCAAAATCGCCTTCGATAAGTTTTGTTTCCCTAAGAGCCCAATCAATATGCTGTTTAACTTCTTTGTATTTGTAAAAGTGGCTAACTTTTTTGCCTCTTTTGCGTTTGTCGGCATAAGTTATTAGCTCATCCAAACACACACCAATTGGTTCGTCCAAACCGACCGTGTACCAGACAACTTTTGAAATAAGATGTAGAAGTTGTTTTTGTCGACCATCTGATAAATCGATGCCATAATGTGTTTTTACTAGCTTTGCTGTTTTTTCTAGAAGGGCTGGATCATATTTGACTTCACGATAATTGGTTAGGATTTCTCGTGTTTCATCAGCAAGCCGTTGCTTTTCTTTGAATGAAGCAAAGAGTAATAATCCTTGTGATTGTTGTCTGGCTTCCGCCAGTGTGGTTTCTTTACCGCTGTGTTCCTTTACAAGTTTTTGAAATTCAAGCACATGTTTGTCATCAATATTCATATGAAAAGTTGGCGACTTGGTTTTTTCCATCCACCAATTTAGTTCTTTGGCATTAACAGCCATTTTGCGTGCATCTTTTTTTGGAACTTTGATCCCCAACTTACTGACAGTTAATTCCTGAAGTTGTTTGATTTCATCATCAGTTGGTTCTGGCAAGTCCAAGTCAGTTTTTTTCTTTTTCATAACATAATAATATCAAAGAATTATAGTTAGTCCATACTAATTTTAGTATAGAAATAAAAAATACGGCAATCACATTCTTCGTGACTACCGTATCAGTTCTCAGCTCTCGTGCTATTTACCCGTGGCTCTATGCCGCGCGTAGGTCGTGGAGTTGTTCGACAAGCAGCCGGTTCGGATCAGCCAGCTTGACCAGCATGATCTCATGTGGCGACTCGACGAATGTCATCGGCCACGATTCACCCAATAGCAGGGTGTCCTCGACCGAACCACCACATCCTCCTCGCTGGTCTGACCAGATGACGTACTTCTCGTCACGCTCCAAGATCGGTTCCTGATCGAGCTGTCCGCGGTTACCCCAGTCCTCGACGCTGTACTGAGGCACGCGGTCAGTGACCCGGAACTGTGCCGTGACGATGTAGCGACCCGGGGTCAAGTCAGCCAACTCGGCCAACCTGAATTCCGGATTCCACGACAGCATGTCGGCGATTGCCGCCACGAGCCACTCCGGTGTGTACTTGCCGGGCAGGCGAGCGGCCAAGTACTCTCGAGCGTCTTCCAAGTTCCGTACCATGTGTGATCATCCTTCCCAGAATTTCCGCGGATTTGATATCAACATACTATCATATTTTATCATATTTGTCAATAGCGAACCAAAAAATAGAACACGCACCCCAAAGTACTGTCCGAAAATGTCCGATTTACTCTCAGATTGGTTGAAAAAATAGACACGGATCCGATGATTGTGTCCATTTTTCTGGGGTTGCCAAATTAAGCTCAATAAGGTAACATAAGAGAGGTAGTATATAGGTGGTGGGTACTGGACCGCAATAGGCTACCAAAAAAAGTTCAACCATTTATGGATTGAACTTTTTTTTTTGAAAAATAAAATTTTTACCAACCTCCTCCGCCACCGCCACCTCCTCCACCACCGGAGAAGCCTCCGCCGCCTGAACCGGAACTCGATGGTGAGGATGAAATTGTTGATGCCATGTTTGATGACATTGAAGAAATTTCTGAGGCAAAAGAGTCTGCATCAAAATTTTCGAACCCGGTGCCATAAAACCAAATTGGGTGATAGTTATTGAAATACTTTTCACCATAAATATCTTTCATTTTTTTTACCCACTCTTTTGTCATGCCGAACATAATCGCATACGGTAAAAATTTTTCAAAAATATTTTCTTTTTCATTGAACTTCTGGCGAAATCTTTCAGCAGTATCCATATACAGTTTGAAGCCCTGTATTCTTTTATTCAATTTTGACCCGACTTCAGTTCGCCCAGAAATCATCAAGGAGAAAATATATAGTATTATACTTAGGACAAAAATGCTTGTACCTGCGTATAAATTGGCAAAAATAACTTTGAACCCGACAAATACACAGACTATGCTGGCGATCAGCAGGCCGTTGCGATATCCCAGTCCTTTTTTTGATAAAATATTTTGTTTTTCTAATTGGTCGGTAATTTCAGTTTTTAACTCTTCGACCTGTTTGTAAAATACATCTTTCAGTGCTGAAATTTTTGTTTCTGATTCTCCGGAAAACAATTTATCTAAGAGGCTTTTTTCCGATATCGAAAGGCCATCTTCGTTGTGGTTAGTTTTTGTTAAGAGATAATCGTTTTTAGCTAAAATTCCCGAGCCTTTTATCCCTTCAATTTTAATGACCCCCTTAACTGCCAAATTAATTATCCCGGCGGTAACATATGAACCTTTTAGCGAACCATCGCTAAAAATTACCCCCATGTCCAGAGGCGATAAATTTTCAGGAATTTCAAACTCTGGAACTACTGTTGGACTAATTTTAGTTTCGCGTCCTGTTTTTTTCCAGATTAGATACAACAGTAAGAAAACAATAATTGGAATTAGAAAATAAAAATACGAACCATATTGTTCCCAAAAAGTTGGAACGTAGGGCTGAATTATCCCTTTCGGAAAAGTTGCAGAAAGAGTAACCCCCTCACCTGTTTTTAAAGTTTTAAAATAATCAACGCCTACCTGATTAGTGGAATTCCAACCTGCCACTGCGCCCAAATTATTTTTATCTCCAAAACTGCCTGAATATAATGATAAATTTGAATTGCTTTCTTCTATTTCACTCGGGAAGTTTATTCGGGCGGAAAAGTTGTCAATTTCCATGTCCCAGAAATTGCCAGATAAATTCCAATAAAATTCATCAAAGTCAGCAGAATTGTGACGTATAGCATTTTTAACGTGGTATCTAATTCTGTAGTTATTGATGCCGGAGACTGTTTTGTTCGGGTCGCCGATTTTCCAGGTAACTGTGCCGTCAGATCGGCTGGAAGTTTCTGAGTATTTGATTGGTTTGCCGTCAAAATCAGTTATAGAAGTAAGGGTGATTGGTGATTGGATTTTTTTTGAATTAGCAATTTGTTGAAAAGTTGGCAGTGTGCGAAAGATGCCGTGTTTCTGTGCGTTACCACAATCAGCAACAATATTCTCTGTTACATCGATTGATGAATCATTATTGACGACAATGCTCGATTGAAAATCCTGAACATACCAATAGTCAACATTTTCTCTGGCCCAAGCTGGGGCGGCAAAAGAAAATAATCCAATGAAAGCGACTAGTAGTGCAAAATATTTTTTCATACATTAATTGTAGCAGAATTTATCTGTGAACTGAATTTGATATAATTCATTTATGACAGGGAAAACTCATAGAATAATTGGCTTGGTTGCTGGCGGCGGATATTTTTTGGCAACCTCATCCGTAACATACCAGCCAGCGACCTTGGGTGCAGTAATTATCGCGTCATATTCGGGATCGTTAATTCCTGATGCTGACGATGCCGGAGCTGACATTTGGCATACATTGCCGTTCGGCCATGCTGTCGGCAAAATTACTGATCCGTTTCTAAAACATCGCAACATCTCCCATTCGCTGGTTGGGATTGTAATATATACTATTATACTGATGGCTATTCTTCGGTTGATGCCGACTTATTGGGGAATTTCGATTACTCCAGTTATCGCTGCATCAACAATCGCTTATGCAAGCCACCTGCTGGCTGATTCCTTCACAGTTGAAGGCATACCCTTTATTTGGCCGTGGAGTCGGATGTTGGGTATTCCACCAAAACCGTTTGATGGCATTCGAATTCAAACCGGAAAATGGTTTGAAAATCTGGTAATTTTTCCGGCCGTCAATATTGCGTTAATAATTTTTGTAGTCTCATACTGGCAAAAAATAAAATCCTTAATTTTAAAATAGGAGGAATGATGACCTCAAAAAAGAAAACTTGGGTGGAAAAATTACACGACGCGAAAGATTTGCCGAAAGTTGTTAAGTTAAATGAGAAAGGCGCGCAACATTGGAAGGGCGAAACAATGGTTGTACCGGCGCCATTGGAAGTTGACGCCATTATGAAAAAAGTGCCGAAAGGGAAATTAATTACTATCGATGGCATTCGGAAACATCTGGCTACAAAACACAAAACCGATATTGGTTGTCCGCTAACATCTGGCATATTTTCATGGATTGCCGCTGGTGCTGCCGGCGAAGAAATGGCGGCTGGAAAGAAAAATGTCACACCATTTTGGCGAACACTAAAATCAAATGGTGAATTAAATCCAAAATATCCCGGAGGAATTGATTTTCAATCCGATCAATTGAAACAGGAGGGCTTTGAAATTGATACTTCAAGGAAGGTTCCAAGAGTTAAAGACTTCGAAAATTATTTAGTCTGATCTATATTAATCAATTGGTATTTTCTGTTTCCAAGTCCTAATTTTTCCGCATATTCTAATTGTGCGGTGCAATCGATACCGTGAAGTTTTTTGAATAAGTCATAACCAACTTCTTTATTAACTAAATCGAAACTTGCCTGATCGATAGCCACCGGGTCAGTTGATGCTAGATATCCAATGTCTGGTGCTTCTTTTTTCATTACCACGTCGTAACAATCGCAATTGGCGGTAATATTTTTTAGTTCGTTAAAGAAAGCAATTGGTTTTAGATTTTTTAGAACGCCAAAAGTATATTCAACGATTTTTTCCTGCAGTTCTTTTGACGATTGGGTATCCCAGGCAAAGTTTACTGCGCCCTGTGTGCAGTTAGTAATACAAGCGGCACAACCGATACACTTGTCTAAATTAATTTTTGCCACTCCATCAATTTCGATTGCACTTGCTGGACACTTTTCAGCGCAAATTCCGCAAGCGATACATTTTTTATCGTTAACTATAAGTTCAAAAGCTTTATGCATTGCCATTTTTCCGGCACGCGAGCCTAGGCCCATGCCGATATTTTTTAGCGCGCCACCAAAACCGTTTGCGCCATGGCCCTTAAAATGAGAAACGACGATAATGTTTTTATAATTTTTTAAATTTTTACCCAATTTAACTTCTTTGAAATATTTTAGGTTTGTGGGGACTGTCCAGTCCCCGTCGGTATCACAAATATCAATTGGGGCGAAATCGAAACCATGGTCTTCTGCCACTCTCAGATGGGATTTAGTTTCAGCTCGATCACCTTTATAGAGAACATTGCATTCGATTAAAGAAATATCATTTTCAATCTTCTTGGCCTTGCTATAAACAGTTTTGGCAGTTTTTGGATCTAGAAAAGTTACATTGCCCGGCTCGCCAAAATGAACTTTAATGCCGGTTTTGCCAGAAAAGACTGGTAAAACTTTATCAGCTAGCGCGGAAATATTATTTTTTGAGAAGAATACTTTTACCATAATTATCTTTCCACATTATATTCTGCCAGAGCGAAAAATTCAAGCGCATCTAATTGACGGAAAACAAAAAAAGCGCTACTATTAATTTAGTCATTTAATTTAAAAGAAATATGAAAGTAGGACAAAGTGTTAACGATATTAATTGCAGCTGCCGCTCTTGTAGTCGGTGGCGGTTTAGGATTTTTGGTTTTTCGTGTTCTCACAAGTAAAAAAGTTGATAGTGCTAAAAATCGAGCGGACAAGATTGTTGCTGATGCCAAATCGGAAAGCAAGGAGCTTTTAATTTCAGCAAAAGATGAGGCCTTGAAATACAAGGAAGAAGTTAAGAAAGAATTGGCACCAAAAGAGCGAGAAATTAATGAGCTTGAGCGATCATTACGTGGTCGGGAAGTTGGTCTTGATAAAAAATTTGATCAACTAGAAGCTGAACGAAAAGGTGTAGTTAAAAAGGCTGAAGAAGTTGATCAATTAAAACAAACTCTTAGGGATTTACGGGTCAAGCAAGAAGAAAGTTTGGAGCGAATTGCCAAAATGAACAAAGAGGAAGCTAAAGGAGTACTCCTAACTTTGGCGGAAAAAGAAGGCAAAGAAGAGTTGGTCAAAAAAATCAAAGAGGTAAATACTTTTGTTAAAGAGTCTGCCGACGCTAAGGCTAGAGAGGTTATAGCAGCTGCGATTCAAAGGTTGGCTCCGGAATTTACAGCCGAAACCACGGTTTCTTCAGTTTCAATTCCATCAGACGAAATGAAGGGCAGAATTATCGGTCGCGAAGGTCGCAACATTCAGTCATTTGAAAAAGTTACCGGCGTTGATTTAATCATTGACGACACTCCGGAAATGGTTGTGCTTTCATCTTTTGACCCGATGCGACGAGCATTAGCAAAAGTTACACTAGAAAAATTAATGGCAGACGGCCGAGTCAATCCAACCCGAATTGAAGAAATGTATGAAAAAGCCAAAAAAGATATTGCCGAAGATGTTCGTCGGGCTGGTGAAGAAGCTGCTTACGAGGTTGGTATTGCCGGCCTGCCACCTGAAGTTGTTAAGGTTTTGGGTCGGTTAAAATATCGCACATCTTATGGTCAAAATCAGTTAATGCACTCAGTCGAAGTTGCCGGGCTTTCTGGTCTTTTGGCAGAGGAGCTAGGTGCTGATGTTCGGATTGCTAAAACTGCCGGACTTTTGCACGATTTGGGCAAAGCCGTTGATCAAGATGTTCCGGGCAATCACGCAACAATTTCAGCCGACATTGCTAGAAAATACAAAATTGATCCGGCAATCATCCATGCTATAGAGGCCCATCACGAAGATGTCGAAATTACTACTGTTGAAGCCGCGGTTGTTCAGGCCGCTGACGCAATTTCATCCGCCAGACCAGGTGCACGCCGAGAATCACTGGAAACTTATATCAAGCGCTTAAAAGACTTGGAAAATATTGCCAACACATTCCCTGGTGTTGGTAAATCATTTGCAATTCAGGCCGGCCGCGAAGTTCGCGTTATCGTTATCCCCGAAGAAATTGATGACTTAGGCGCCGAGAGACTATCAAAAGAAATTGCAAAGAAAATAGAAATTGACATGGCTTATCCAGGGCAAATTAAGGTCAATGTAATTCGCGAAATCAGAGCAACAGAGTTCGCAAAATGACTTCGTCATTTTGCGAACAATTGCTCAATTGCTATCACTCGCAAGCTCGTTTATTGCTTTATTGCTAGAAAAAAAACTGACAAATCAACAATGGAACAATTTAACAATGAAACAATTCGGGTTCTTTTCATCGGTGACATTGTTGGTCGCCCCGGCAGGAATGCCTGCAAAAAATTAATTCCAGAGCTTGTGAAAGAGCATGGAATTGATTTTGTTATTGCCAATGGTGAAAATTTGGCTTCTGGCTCAGGTATGACTTTTGCTACTTACACCGAAATGATTGATGCCGGCATTGATTACTTTACATCCGGCAATCATATTTGGAAAAACAAAGATATTAT
>JBAXWD010000029.1:0-7865 GCA_037128645.1 Candidatus Berkelbacteria bacterium | reverse complement strand
AAATTTTAGCAAAAGAAAAAACAACCAAAATTTGGTTGTTTTTTCTTGGCTCCCAATTCCGCACGAGTTTAGAACTAAATACTATGATGCTTTAGCTGAAATTGGCAAGCAAATTAAAGGTAACTGTTTAACTCTTGCCTTTAATTAGTGTCTTTTGATTTTTTTTGTTTCCTTATGAGCGTTAGTGATTGCTACAATGTGGAATATTCGCTCTTGAGTAAAATAGAATAGTCTTGCAGTACCTTGTATTCCATTCTCTTTCAGCTTGGTAAATTCCGGAAGGCCATCGTATAACTCGGCATAAGTATTAGTATTATCGATTGGATCAGAACCAATCCCATTTTGATAAAAGTCTTTAAAGTTAGATAATTTACCAATTGTTCTCAAATCTTGTAAAACCTGTAAATGGCAATTTTTTAACAAATCCCTTACCTCGCACAATTTATCTTTGTAATAACGATAAGAAATAACGAAACAGCTCGCTTCCTTGTCGTCTTGGCGAAGTGATTCAACTAGACTTTTAGGAAATCTGGTTTCGTTTTCTCTTTTAATATAGTCGGGGATTTTATAGCTGTTTTTACTTGGCTTCTGCCAACTTTTGGCCATAGTATTCTTTCATAAGATCGATTGATATGACATTATCCGACAAAGAATCTATGTCGAGCCCTTCGCGCGCTTTCTGCCAAGGTAGCTCATTATGTGTTAACTCTTCGAGATACTCAGCATCAAATTTTCCATAAAAACGCATAACCTCATCAAGCAAATCATTCTCTTTAATTTTATTTTGAATATCATCTGAAACATTCTGATCAATATATCCATAGCCAAATTTCTTATACTTGAGATATATTTCTCTAACGGCTGGACCATGAACCCAAGCTTCAATGTCCTGGTAAAAAAGTGGTCCCCCATTGAAAACTAAATTCCACGCTTGAGAGTAATATAAAAGCTTCTGCAACTTTTTGTTGCTTAGTTTTTTCCCATCTTTGGATGCTTTATAAATCAGATAATCAGCGATTAGTTCTGCTGAATATTTTGCTTTTTCCATTTTTCCCTCCCCAGTCCTTTTTACCTTTAAATTAAGTATAACATATCATATATTAAAGATACAGGATTATTATACTATCCAAAAATCTGCTATGTTTGAACTAAATTTAAAGAAGTTTTGATGGAAGAAGTAATGAAATGGAAGATAGTAAAGCTAAATATGAACAATTATTGGATTCTCATTACAGTTCTCAGGCACATAAAAAGCTTTGGAATTATTTTTTGGCACTATCTAAAACGGATGAATTTATTAATCTTGTCGCCGATTTGAGAAAGAAGTATAAAATCCCAAAAGACGGCTTTATATCCGAAGAAAGAATCAGCCCGCCACCACGACTCGAAAATAGGTTTAATGCCGATCATGAAATTATAAAAGCCATTGAAGAATATTGCTTAAAATACGGGCTCCATCCGCTCGGTTTTTTTATGTTAATAGAAGATCATATTTATTACGGCGGCGAGCTTGAGCCTGACGATGGTTTTAGTCAATTAAGTCTATGTACAACGAGCGATTTATTTGAAGAAAGTATTGATCCGTTTGACCCGTCAACGCAAGAAGCCGACAATAAACTCTTTCCGATAGCCATAAGATTAAGCCCTTATGCTACCGAAAGAGACATACTGGATTTTGTCAAAAAAACCTATAAAACCACGATCAAGCCCGCTTTGGATATGTATAAAAACAAGGACTCCTTGATCGGCAAAATCAAAGCCAGAGATGGCAAAATACAGGAAAGAAACGAATTCATATATCAAAATCGAAACTTATCACTAAAAGAGTTAAGCGATAAAGTATCTGATAAATTCAAGGAACACTTGGATGAGGGGCTAATAGGAAAAATAAGGTCTATTGAACTAAAAAGAAGAAAAGAACTGTAGCACAGTTCTTTCTTATATTTATTGCTTGTTCTCACCTATCGTGGAGTTATACCACGATTTTTTGTGTTAAAAGTCGTCATTAGTATAGAGAAGCAATGAATCAAACCGATAAAATACAACTTAACCCATACGAAAAGTTATATGGCCGAGAGCTGTCCGAAAGTGAGATGGCAGAAATCGATCATAATCTTTTGGGGTATTTCACGGTTTTAATGAAAGTAGATAAACGATTAAGGAGCCAAAGTGATGAACAAAATAACAGAGGTACAGATAGTCCTTATTAAGCCACAGAATGGCCTGATAGGGTTCGCAGGCTTTGTCTATGATAATCAGTTCTATCTCGGATCAATAGGCATACACACAAGAGTTGACGGGCTCGGCTATCGACTAACCTATCCCAATAAAATTGGAAGCAATCGAAATTTGGATATATATCATCCTGTCAATCGTAACATCTCGGAAGATATTGAACAGGCAATTTTTGCCAAGTTAAAAGAAGTAATGGAAAAATGTAATGATCGACACAATAGTAATACAATTGGAACCGCCCGTTACTGATTACCTGAATTTGAGCATGTTTCAATCAGAAAAAGAGTTCGGCAAGAAACACTATTTTAAGGCCGTTTATAATCCCCCTAAAACTGACGGCTATGGCCCATGCTTAACCTATACAAGCAGAACTTTTGGCAGTCAAACTCTATCGATCCAGTTTTCGGTCCCAAAACTTTTGTACTCAAATAATTTTGATGAAGTAGAAGATGATGATTTTGAAAAAATAGTACAAATTATCAGAAAATATTTAATACGCTTTAATTTATATGTACGCTCCGATCAGATCAAGGAAGCGCCTGTAAGAGTAATAAACTACTCTAAAAATATTATTTTAACCGATCATTGTACTTGTTCAATGATAATGAGAGAGCTCCGCAAGGCCGATATTTCAAAGATGGTTGATATTACTGAACGAGAATATAAGAATGGCGGTCAAACCCTGTATTTTCATACAAATTCATCGCAATTTGTCATTTACGATAAGATAAAAGAGCTTGAATCGGCCAAAATCAGCGAAAAGCGGTCTGTCGACAAAAGCTCGGCGATCCAACTCAATCTATTAGAACAGCTGATTGAAGAACCCCTTGAAGTATTAAGGCTTGAAGTCCGACTTAACGACAAAAGAAAAATAAAACAAACACTCGAAAGTTTGGGGTTAAAGAAAAATATATCTTTTGAAAGCTTATTTAAGCAGAATATTGCTAAATTCATGCTATTACACTATTGGGAAGATGTAAGCGCAGGCCTTAACTTGGTAGATTTAGGCAAGAAAGCGCCAATTGACAGCTTGGAAACTATAACAAAGAATAATCCTAAGTTATCCAGACAAAAAGCGTTGGCGATCATTGGAGCGGCAATAATCATAAATGAAAATGGAAGCCGAGCAATACGGAATATAATTGAGTCGAAGTGGAACACCAAGGAATGGTATAGGCAAAAAAACGATTTACTAAGATTAGTTGGTCCCAAAACAGCCAAGCTTGAGTATATAAATATGGTTGAGAAATCACTTTTAGAGTTTAAAAAGTTGAGTTATGCAATTATAAAGCAGTAAGTTGCATTGTAAACAAAAGTAAAGTATTGTAGAGCTATGGAATATAAATTTATTACAGTTGAGGAAGTAGCAAATATCTTAAATGTTACAAAAATGACTATTTATAGATATATAAAAAAAGGAACAATAAGCGCCTACAAGGTAGGTCGAGATTACAGAATTAAAAAAGAAGATTTTGATGATTTTATAAAGAAAGCTCGAAAGGGATAGTAATGCATATCGATATATTTTATATAGAATTTTTCTTCATCCTACTTTTCTTCACTTTGGTTCTTATATTCATCTATTGGTCTCACGACAAAGTAAGCTTAGACGACATCAATGAAGCAATTTATAAAGCCGACCAAAAGACTGATTTTATCGAAAAGATCAGCAAAGTTGACGAGGTTCTTGCAACAGAGCTCCGCGGGGCGGCGCACCAAGGCAAAATATCACTTTTTAAAGCTGAAAAACGATATACTCCGATTGACAGAGAAAAGATAGAAAAAAATAAATCGATAGATTAAGGGTAGTATGGAAGCAATAGTTATCTTGGTCTTATTCTGGGGCGGTATTTTTCTAATTGGTTGGATAATCGAATCGATTGGCAGATATATTGAACAGCAAAAATTAGAAACCCGAGAGCAAGTTTTCACAGAATTACTTGGAAATTCAAACATTAAGGAAATAACCGAACAATGTAAGGAAGATATAGAAAAATTAGGTTATGACCGAGAGGCAGAAGAAAATTCAAAAAGCGAATTTTATCAATCTCTTTATAGAACCCCATATCAAGAATTACTTGGAAAATGCCCCCAATGTGAAAATGGCTATTTGAGAATGAGAGTTGGTAGTTACGGGAAATTTATCGGTTGCTCTAAATATCCTAAATGCCAATACACTACCAATATTCAAGAAGCCAAACTAGAACATAAAACCTTAATAAATCAGAGGATCAAAGAGGATTTTAGAAAGGCATATCTATGAGCTACTACGATGACACCAAACAGGAACTACAAAAACTAATTGAAGATTTCAATAAAGCCAGCCAGTTATTTTATGATAAATACTCAAAATTAGAGAAAGCCAAGAAAACCATTGTTCAGATGACCAAGGAGAGACAAATAGGGTTTCCTTGTCTTGCTAAAGCCTATGATGAATTTTTTGAGCTACAAGATAAAAATTTGGTAGATTTCTTGAAATATAAAAAACAACCTGCTATTTCGGCAAGCGAAGTTGTATCAGAATACTCTAAAATCAAAAGAAAAGCAGAACGAGAAGCCCGTGTATACAAAAAGCTTGTAGATTATTATGAGTCTGTTTACCCATCTCTTATAGATTTAAGAGAAGAAGTTGAAGATATTGATGAGACAACTGAAAGGTCAAATAAGTTTACTCCCAAGGAACTCGAGGATGACGCAACTTATTTTTTAAGTGTTGAGGAATATAGAAAATTGCCATCGTACGAGAGAAACCAAATGGCTTTAGAAAGATATTGGACACGACCTCATAAGAAAGTTGCTCTTGGGAAGATGTATGAAAGATATGTTGGCTATCTCTATGAAAACCGAGGATACGATGTTGAGTATCACGGGATTGTAGAAGGAAAAGAAGACTTAGGTCGGGATTTGATTTGCCGTAAAGGCACAGAACATATTATTGTTCAATGTAAATATTGGTCACAGTTTAGGACTATATACGAAAAACATATCTTCCAATTGTTCGGAACTTTCTTCCAATATAGAGATGAGCACTTAGGTCAAAATATTCAAGCAGTATTTTATACCTCAACGAAAGTTTCAGACTTAGCTAAAAGGTTCGCAAAAGAGTTAAAAATCAATTTAATGGAAAATCAAAAAATGGATAAAAGTTATCCTTGTATAAAGTGCAATATTTCAAAAGTTGATGGCACAAAGATATATCATTTACCCTTCGACCAACAATATGACAATGTTAAAATCGAAAAAAATAAAGGTGAATTTTATTGTAAAGACGCCAAAGAAGCCGAAGATAAAGGGTTTAGACGAGCTTATAAATATAAAGGTTTAAGAAAGGAGTAACAAAATGGACAAAACAATTATTAAGAAGGTCAAGAAAGTACTACCACGAGTTTCTATTATTTTTGGCGGGATTATTATTATTGTTGCCATTTTATTTGGTGGTATTAGAGCCAACGATTATTTGCAAGTCAATAAGTTAATTAAAGCTTCTGATAGCTCGGTTAAACAAGAAAAATACCAAGAAGCTTATAATAGCTTAACCTTAACCCAAGCTCGTTGGACTACCTCTAAAATTAAAAAAGAAATTGAAACTAAATTAACTGCAACTAAACAATTGATTACCGACCAAAGCACTTATAACCAAGCGACCGATCTTTTTGGACAATCTAAATGGCAGGAAGCAAAAGATAGCTACTCAAAAGTATCTGATAAGTTTACGCATTATAAAGAAGCTCAAGATAAAATAAAAGAGTGTCAAACAAAAATTGATGAAGCTAACGCACAAGCTGAAAAAGATAAGCAAGCCGAGGTTCAAAAAGCTAAACAAACTAGTGCGAAAATGTCAGTTGCTAATGACCCATTTCCATCATTACCAGATTATAGTAGTTGCCCTCCGAATACTAATCCTAATGGGCTATCTTCTTATGATTATTTTAAATGCACAATCGATATAGCCGCCCAATATCAACACGATAAAGAAGCTTGGTATGCCAGACACGGACAAACTATGCCACAAGCGCCAGCAAAAACACAAACAGCACCAACGCACTCATCTTGTAGCTGGATTGGTAACACTTGGACCTGTAACGCATACTAAAAGAGATATTCAATCAATGAAAGCGGTAATTTTAGCAAGAGTTTCAACTGAAGAACAAAAAGAAGCCGGGAACTCACTTCCGGCCCAAATTGCTCGTCTCGAGAATTACTGCAAGCGAAAAGACTTTGAAATTGACAAGGTTTACAGTTTTGACGAAAGCGCTTATAAGACAAAAAGAGATGAATTTGATAAAACGCTGGAATACCTAAAAAGTAGCAAATGTAAAATTGCCATTTGCTTTGATAAAGTTGATCGATTCTCAAGAAATGTTTTTGATAAAAGAGTCGCTACTTTATACGATATGGCAATGAGAGATGAAGTCGAACTTCATTTTGCTTCAGATAACCTTGTCATAACGCCAAATATATCAGCCACCGAAAAATTCCAGTTTGGGATCAATCTAGGACTTGCAAAATACTATTCAGACGCTGTTAGCGATCATGTAAAAAGAGCTTTTGAACAAAAGCGCAGAATTGGCGAATGGACCAGTAAAGCAAAATTGGGTTATAAGAATATAACTCTGGAAAACGGTAAAAAGGACATTGTACCCGATCCAGATAGGGCTCCTTTGATTCAAAAATGCTTCGAGTTTTATGCTTCAGGAACATGCTCAACTGAAATGATCGCACAGCTAATGCGTAAAGACGGATTGACTAATAAGCGACCACCTTATAAGCCCTTAACCAAAAGCCAAATCGATCGGATACTAAAAGATCCGTTTTACTATGGCGAAATGACGGGCAAAAACGGGACTTACCCTCATAAGTACGAGCCGCTCATAACAAAGTGGTTATTTGATAAATGCACAGAGGTTCGAGAACCTCGCAAAATGCATAAGCCAAAATACGCCAGTAAACCTTTTGCTTTTAGAGGTCTTAAATGCGCTTATTGCGGTTGTATGGTTAGTACTGAACGCAAGAAGAATAAGTACAATTATTTAATGTGCAATCAATATAAAGGTCCCTGTGGCGCTATAAGGGTTAAAGAAGAGGATGTTCTACTCCAAGTCGAAGATGTAATCGCCTCTTTTTCCATGCCTGATGATGTCTTGGTTGATTTAAATAAAAAAATTGAAGAAAATCTCAAAGATGAACAAAAGTTTAATCGTTTCTCAAAAGATCGGATTCTGGCCGATATGGAAGCGAGTGAAGAACGAATCAAAATTTCTTATCAGGATCGCTTAGTCGGGCGTATTACTCCCGAATACTATGACAATATCGTCATAAAAGAGAAGCAATTACAAAAAGATCTCAATAAAGATTTTGGCGCTCATATTGAAGCTGATGAAGAGTACTTATTAGGTAGCAATTATGTTTTAACAGTAGCAAATAGAGGGCTTGAACTATTCAAAAGTTCTAAAGCTCAAGAAAAAAACGAAATTATCAATTTTGTACTTCAGAACTCAACTTTAGAAGGTAAAGAACTGAAATTTAACCTTAAAATGCCGTTCGACGCACTAGCTTTAGCACATCAACGTACTGATTGGCTCCCAGATAGGGATTCGAACCCCAACTAACAGGACCAAAACCTGTCGTCC
>JBAXWD010000028.1:0-7871 GCA_037128645.1 Candidatus Berkelbacteria bacterium | reverse complement strand
GTATAGTGAATACAGATTTCGGAGCTAATTCCGATAAATATCTTCGAGAGTAGGTGATTACACTTGATAGAAGTAAAACGCAAAGGACAAGAACGTTTTGAGTCACTGCTTCGCCGCTTTAACCGAGAAATCCAGCAAAGCGGTATTTTGACTATTGCCAAAAAAGATAGATATTTTGAAAAAGAACCAAATCGTACTATGCGACGCGAAACCGCAACTAGAAAAACAGTTCGACGACGAATTAAACAAGGATATTAAGAGCTATTAGCTTTCAGCTATCAGCTGCTAGCTTTCTGAATTGGAAGCTAACAGCCAACAGCTAACAGCTTCATCAAGGAGAATTATGTCACTATCAGATCGAATTGGTGATGACTTCATAAGCGCTATGAAAAATCAAGAAGCTGAAAAGCTTTCAGTTTTAAGAATGTTAAAATCAGCGCTACAAAACGAGAAAATTAAGATCGGTCACGATCTTTCAGATGAAGAAATTGTCAAAGTCATTCAAAGCCAAATCAAGCAACGAAAAGATTCAATCGAGACTTTCGCTGCAGGTGGTCGAACAGAGTTAGCTGATAAGGAAAAGGTTGAAATAGAAATTCTCTCAGCATATATGCCAGAACAGTTATCGGACAGCGAATTAACTTCCATTGTAAAAGCTGCGATTGAAACAACTGGTGCAACCACTGCCGCCGATATGGGCAAAGTCATGGGTAATGTTATGCCGCAGGTTGCCGGCCGAGCCGATGGCGGACAAATTTCAGCCAAAGTCAAAGAACTGTTGAGCTAACGCCAAGTTTGTCATTGCGAGAGCCAGATTTTTTGGCTCGCGGCAATCCTGTTTGAAAAGATTGCCACGTCGCTCAGTCGCTCCTCGCAATGACAAAACAAAAAAAACTATGAAAATTGACTTAACAATCGAATCCGTTGATGACTGTGGGTTTACCCCATCTAATTTGGAATCTATTGCGAATAATATTTTAGATAAACTTGATTTAAAAAAACCTCATAGTATTATTGAGGTTTTTTTAGTTACCGACGATGAAATTAAGGTCTTAAACAAAAAACATCGCGACAAAAATGAAGCAACAGATGTGTTATCATTCCCGCAGGAACAGTTCCCGGTTGGCGACGAACAAACACTAGGCACCATATTCATTGCTCCGGAATTTGCAAAGAATGAAGGTGTTGAGTGTAAGGAACTTTTTGCCCACGGCATTTTGCATCTCTTAGGTTACGATCACGAAACAAATAAAAAAAAATGGGAGGATGCCGAGGCAAAAACCGGCATTAAAACACTATGAGTTACAACAAGTGGAGTGTTGCCAAACTATTTAACAGCTTTATGTATGCTTCTCGTGGCATCGTAAATCTGTTAAAAAGCGAACAAAATGCCCGTATCCATTTAATCTACGCAATTGTCGTTGCCACTTTGGCATATATTCTGTCGATTTCGAGAATTGAAGCAATTGTTCTTTTCTTCGCCGTAACCTTGGTTATTGCCATGGAAACCATCAATACCGCTATTGAGAAACTTCTAGATATTGTAAAGCCCGAGCATTGCAAGCAAGTCGAGTTCATTAAAGATGCTATGGCAGGTGCAGTACTTATCACTTCTATTATTGCTGTGGTGGTTAGCGTTCTAATTTTTTTCCCATATTTTGACAAGTTGGTCGGATAGCAGTCGCTTGCAAAAATGTGCTCTACTCTGTTAAAATAGGTTGGTAGATAATTAATTTTCGCTCTTGGAGGGCTAGTGTCAAAAAAACTAATCTCTTGCGGCCTTGATATTGGAACATCAAAAGTCTCTGTTTGTATTGGCACAATATCAGATGGCAATATTGATATCTTGGGGCTCGGAAAATCTGTTTGTAACGGCGTTCGCAAGGGCGTTATTGTCGACGTAGAGGAAACTGTCACCGCCATTTCAACCGCTTTGGAAGAGGCTGAGCGAATGTGCGATTGCCAAGTGGACAGCGTAGTCGTCGGCGTTGGCGGATCCCATATTGAGTCTACCATCAGCCGTGGTGTTATTGCTGTTTCTAAAAACGATGGCGAAATTTCTGAAGCTGACGCCATGAGAGTAATAGACGCTGCAAGAGCGGTGCCAAATCAGCCAAACAGAGAAGTCCTTCACGTTATTCCAAAAACATTTACCGTCGATGGACAGCCGGGAATTTCTGACCCTGTTGGCATGTCCGGAATCAGACTTGAAGTTGATACCAATGTAATCTCTGGTTCGCTAGCCGCAATAAAAAATGTGTCTCGCTGCGCTTCGCAAGCTGGACTATCAATTTCAGATATGGTTTTCTCTCCGCTGGCCACCGCAAAAATTATGCTTTCCAAACAGCAAAAAGAAATTGGTGTTATTTTAATTGATATTGGTGCCGGAACAACCTCATATGTTGTCTTTGAAGAAGGCGATTTGGTCCACTCTGGAGTTCTGCCAATCGGCTCCGCTCATATTACAAATGACATTGCTATTGGCCTACGCACAAATATAAATTTGGCTGAATTGATTAAAATCAAATACGGCTACGCGTCACCCGAAAAAATTGACGATAAGGAAGAAATCAATCTTTCGACCTTCGACAAAACAGAAACTGGAACTGCCAGCGTTAAATATATTGCTGAAATAATCGAAGCCAGACTTAACGAAATTTTTGTACTGATTAGGGATGAACTTCGAGAAATTAATCGAGAAGGCATGCTACCAGCCGGCGTTGTCTTAACCGGCGGTGGAGCAAAACTCGAAGGCATGGCCGAAATGGTTAAAGATATTTTGCGTCTACCAACTCAAATTGGTAAGCCAATTTTGCCTCTTACCGGTGTTGTTGACAACTTGAATGACCCAGTATATGCTACAAGTGCTGGACTCATGACGTGGGGAATTGAATCTGGAAGCGTTGCGGCACCGAAGAAAATGTCTGCACCGGAATTAGGAGGAGTGGTCAATAAAGTCAAGGACGCCTTCAAGCATTTTTTGCCGTAGGCAATGCCTTGTCATTGCGAGGAGGAACGACGCGGCAATCCTTCAAAAGAGATTGCTTCGCTATCGCTCGCAACGGCTGCGCCGATTTCTCAGCTATTGACACCTTTGGTATAATAACCAAAAATAGACTTAATGATCGAATATACTACTTCAAGGAGCAACAATGGATAAAAGGTCCGAGATGGAAGGCTTCGCAATGATAAAGGTTGTTGGTGTTGGCGGCTCAGGCGGCAGCGCCATAACCAGAATGATTAACTCAAAACTTCGCGGTGTTGAGTTTGTTTCAGTTAACACAGATGCTCAAGCCTTAGCCTTCAATGAAGCTCCAGTAAAAATTCAAATTGGAAAAGAAACTACCAGAGGACTAGGAAGCGGAGCTGACCCGGAAGTTGGTCGCAAAGCAATAGAAGAAAACAAAGAAGAAGTCTACGAGGCGCTCAAAGGCTCCGACATGGTCTTTGTTACTTTTGGCGCTGGCGGTGGAACCGGAACCGGTGCTGGACCTTTTGTTGCCGAAATTGCAAAAGAGCTAGGCGCTCTAACAATTGGTGTTGTTACCAAACCATTTTCTTTTGAAGGTCAGCGACGGATGAAGCTTGCCGAACTTGGCATTGCTGAAATGAAAGACAAAGTTGACACCTTAATTACAATTCCAAATGATAGATTGCTTCAAGTCATTGATAAAAAGACTTCACTTTTCGACGCTTTCGGTATAGTCGATGACGTTCTACGTCAAGGCGTCCAAGGCATTGCTGATTTAATTACCTTGCACGGAATTATCAATGTTGACTTTGCAGATGTTAAGGCCATTATGGCCGATGCCGGCTCTGCCCTTATGGGAATTGGCCGCGGATCAGGCGACAACCGAGCAATTGAAGCCGCCAGAGCGGCAATTGATTCACCACTTCTCGAGCTTTCAATCGATGGCGCAAAAGGAATTCTGTTTAACATTACTGGCGGACCAGATCTTGGGATGTATGAAATTGACGAAGCTGCCAAGGCCATTACCGAGGCCGCTGATTCCGATGCCAATATCATTTTCGGTGCTATTATAGACGAAGCAATGCAAGGCGAAGTCAAAATCACCGTTATTGCTACCGGATTTGAAACTGACAATACAAAACTACATAAAAGACCAAGCTTTGGACCAATTGGTGGCAACGAGATTCCGCAGTCACAAATGGTTACCCGCGAAGATCGCCGAAGCTACGATACACCAGACTTTGGATCATACGAACCACGAGTTGAGGAGCCAAGACCAGAAGTACGCGAAGATTACAGAAACGATAGGAATAATGGCAACAACGACCGAAACGACAAAGACGAGAAAGATGATGGCGAGCTAGAAGTGCCGGCCTTCATACGAAGAAAGTTGCGATAAGTTCATCAAGTTACAAGTAACAAGTTAATCAAGTTGATGAAAAAAATCACCTGAAGAAATTCAGGTGATTTTTTGATTGACAAAACAATTACTAATTGATATAATCTCAGCACATCTGATTCTGAAAGTGAGACTGCCAAATGCCCTTAGCACGATTGAAGTTCCGCACGTATCCAGACCGCTCTGACGAATACGGTGAACTGGAGCACGCCATCGAGATGCTCCAGCATCTCATCGCCGAGCACCTGAGTTGCACCGACCCCAATGGTGGGCTCGTTGCCGACGACGTTGACATTGAAGTCTTCGAAGCAGGGCCCTTGGACCGCAGCAAGTACGATGTCGAGCTATCGTTTGCTGCGATGGCTTTCCCTCTGCGAATGGCTGATATTGAGACCCGCTGTCAGCGAGTCTTCAACGATTTCGTCAAGCTGCTGCCTGCATGCTACACCAAGCCATTCCTCTGGTTCGTTCCGGCCGCTGGCGCCGTCTTCATTGACAAGGTCGTCGAGATTGCCGACTGACAGCACAACAAGCAGTCTGAATCGAGACACAATCATCACGATAGGCAGGAGTGACAAAATGCCTTGGCAAGCTGAAGCATGGTTTTGGTTCCTGGCCGTATGCATCGCCGCTGGGGGTAGCACTACTCATGGCAACCGGCGGTTCTGGCCATTCGCCAGTTCACCCATAGTCGACCGTCTGCAACGCATCGCGTTGCAGACGTCTTTTTTATTTAGAGGAGGATTTTTTGATTGACAAAACAACTAATAAGTGATAGCATAATGACTGTTCGTGAACATCTACACCCTAGCGAAAGGTCGTGTTTGGAATGCACTGGGAATTCATTTTCTACTTCGTAGCGTTCGCCGCAGTCATCGCCTATGTAGGCGTCCGTGCTCGGATCTCAGAAATCAGGCAAACTCGGAGTGCATTCGAATGCCTGCCAATCAAGATTCCGATCACAGCGCTGTACCTCGACCACGGTCAGCCGTCATTCGTTTACTTCCCGCTACAGGGCGGTGGCCAGATGAGTCGGACGGTAAGAAGCTACGTGCCCGACCGGATCAGAGGCCCGTACCATGAGCCCAAGCACATAATCTTCTACGACGCTGACCACGAAGCGGAGTGGATGATTATTCGGAAACCGAACACGAACGAGGCTTGGTGGGTTGAACAAGGGCACAAGTCGCCGTTCAACTCCTACGACACCCGGTATGTCCTGGAGTTTCACTTGGCGCCAGGGAACGTGCCACACGCTGACTGATGTCACCGCACCCATGACCGAGAGATCACCAATTCAAAGGCTTCCGAGCCTACGAGGTGGTCTCCTTTTTTATTCTAATACTACATCTACCATCTAGCTACTCTGGAACACACAAATTGTAGAACTAAAGCTAATTTTCCACTGCCAAGGTAGTGTTTTTTGTTTGTGGATAACTATTACAATACCCACGCTTGATGGTTGGTTGACGATACAACATCTTGTAGAGGACAATAGAATTTGTAACCAGATATAGTTACTTAAATGCTAAATCCTAAACTCTAAATTCTAGACAAACTCAAATGATCAAATTTCCAAATATTTTGAACAATATAGCATTTGTATTTTGAAAATTGTTTAGAGTTTAGATATTAGAATTTAGGATTTGATTTTATGCAATGTATCGAGTGTAAAAAAGGCGACACCAAAGTCATTGACTCCCGTGATGACGAAAAAACCATTCGTCGACGACGAGAGTGCTTAAAGTGTGGATATAGATTCACAACATACGAGAAAATCGAAATTCCAATAATTAGAATTGAAAAGCGCGACGGCCGCCTGGAAAATTACGACCGAGAAAAGATTAAGGCTGGGATTCTGCTATCGCTGGAGAAACGACCAATTGATGATCACGATGTTTGCGGGCTGCTAGACGATATTGAGCACGAAATAGTCTCTCTAGACAAAAAAACTGTTGCTAGCATTGAAGTGGGAGAGATTGTTTCAAGGAAATTGCGAAAAATTGATGATGTCGCTTACTTGCGTTTTATTTCAGTATATAAGTCATTTTCGTCAGCGAAAAGTTTTGCCAGCGAAGCGAAAAAAATATTAGGGAGGAAGAATGATTGAAAAAGTTGGAGCAAAAAAAGAGACGGTTGAAAACGCTTTGTTTGAAACAGTTATTGAAGAAACCATAACTCTGGTCAAAAATGTGCCAGAAATTAGTGATGATTTTCCCGAACCGGAAATTTCCGAAAATTCCAGGATGGTTTTGGAACGACGCTATTTGAAGAAGGATGAAGATGGCAAGCTAATCGAAACACCAAGAGACATGTTTATGCGTGTAGCGACGACGATCGCACAAGCGGACAAAACATACGACAAAAACGCTGACACAGATGCACTTGCTAAAAGATTTTACAGCATGATCTCGAGTTTTGAATTCATGCCAAACTCACCGACGTTAATGAACGCCGGCCGCGACCTTGGCCAGCTTTCGGCCTGCTTTGTTTTGCCGGTAGAAGATGATATGGAAAAGATTTTTGATGCGGTTAAATACACCGCGCTGATTCATAAATCCGGTGGCGGGACCGGTTTTTCCTTTTCACGCTTACGACCGTCGGGTGACCGAGTAAAAAGTACCTCCGGCGTATCCTCTGGGCCAATATCATTTATGCGGGCATTTGATGCCGCCACTGAGACTGTTAAGCAAGGAGGCACTAGACGCGGCGCAAACATGGGTATTTTGCGCGTTGACCATCCGGATGTTATGCATTTTATCGATGCAAAACTGGTTGAAGGGGAATTAGCCAACTTTAATACTTCAGTCGCCCTAACAGACAAATTTATGGCGGCTGTGGAAAAAAATGCTGAGTATGACTTAATAAACCCTAGGGACAAAAAACCAGCTGGAAAGTTAAATGCTCGTGAAGTTTTCAATAAAATTGTTGACAACGCTTGGGGCAACGGAGAGCCGGGTATTATCTTTATCGACAGAATGAATAAATTCAATCCAACCCCGGAAATTGGCGAACTTGAGAGCACTAACCCCTGCGGAGAGCAGCCGCTTCTGCCATACGAATCATGTAATTTAGGATCAATTAATTTGGGCAAGGTAATTAAACATGACGCTGCCGGCAAAACATCTATCGATTGGGATAAGCTCGAACAGCTGTGTTTTGATGCGCTTCACTTCCTTGATAATGTTATCGACTTGAACAACTATCCACTACCAGAGATCGACGAAATGACTCGGGCTAATCGAAAAATCGGTTTTGGAGTTATGGGCTTTGCTGATTTGCTTATTAAGCTTGGGATTCCTTACAACTCGGAAAAATCGGTAACGCTGGCGCGAAAAGTTATGAAGTTCATTGATGATAAATCAAAAGAGGAGTCCAGAATCCTGGCCAAAATCCGCGGGCCATTCCCAAATTTTGATAAATCGGTTTACTCCAAAAGGGGAGAGGATCCAATTCGAAATGCGACAACGACTACAATTGCCCCAACAGGCACAATTAGTA
>JBAXWD010000027.1:0-7982 GCA_037128645.1 Candidatus Berkelbacteria bacterium | reverse complement strand
GTCTATAGCTTGTTCTATTAAGGTAGCAAAACGAACACCGGATGGGCTGGGCTGCTTTTCCAAAAGTGCAATAATTTCAGATTTGCTTTTCCCGATTCGGTAGAAAATAAAGTTAGTGTCATCGGAGCGAACAACTGCAGCTAGGGCATCCGTAATGTTCACTTCTTCCAAATCATTGCCCAAAGTCAACAATGCGCGGCCCAGGGCAACAGAGAAAGAATCGACAACATTAACCTCCTGGCCAGAACCAACCAGCTCTTTTAATTTCTTTGGCGTCAAAATTTCCGGGCTATGCACAAAAAATCGCAAGAAGCCTCGGACGGATAAGAACACCAAGAAAAATGCCAAGAAAATTTGATCAAGCCCGAAATACTGGCTGAAACTTGTTGAGTTAAACAGCCAGTAAACCCAAATTATAAGAGATGAAATGCCGAAAAGCCAAAATACCAAAGAAATAAATTTGCCAAGAAAACTCGAGCAAAACTGGTTAATCCTAACCAATTTTGTAATTCTTGACCAGGCAAAATTAATTTTTAGCTTAGCATTCATTTATGCTGCCCCCGAAAGATTTGTGATGCCTAAAATTACCAGAGCTAAAATGGCCAAAGGGAAAGCGACCCACAAGCAAAACAGGCCAGCAAAAGTCACTGTCATGACCAAAAAAGCTACGATAAAGGTGATTAAGACAAAACTTTTTACCAAGAATCCAATGAACCTGGAAGCCATGTTAAGCATCCAAACCGAGAATTTCTCTTGCAACGATAAGCCATCGGTCGACATTGAATCACGTTTCCAGGGAGCGAATAGTGTCTTAAAGAGTATTTTAACCGAGAATAGATCGAGTAAGGTAATTGCCGAAGCTTGAAAAGCTAAAAACAGTCGGCGAGGTAAATAGCTATACCACCAACTAAAGTATAGAATCACTAAACTGTTCGTCCCCTCCCTCATAGTAGCTTTTAGCTGTCAGCTGTTAGCTTCTAGCTTCCTAATTATTGCTTAGGCTGCTTTTTTTATTTCTTCAGCTTTATTTACTTTGATTGCATCTTGCGGGCAAATTTCAATTACCTCGCTAATTTCGCAATCCTCGCATTCACCTGATTCGATAACTTCAGATTTGCCTTCCTTGTTGAAATGAAACAATTCTTCAAATGAAGATACGCACATTCCACAACCAATACATTTTGCGTCGTTAACGCTTAAATCACTCCCTTTTACCATGGGTTTATTTCCTTTGTCATCCTGAGCTTGATTCAGGATCTTAATTATCTTAATACTATTATAACGAATTCAGAGCAAAAAAAATAGCGGGGGCGTCACGTCGACGCACCCGCTTTGTACTTCTCCTACTTCGATCAGTAAGTGCTCAGAGTCTGAAGTTCCTCCAGCTCTTCGGCCGCATCGTCGGGGCTGCCGGTCCCGAGACCCAACCGGATCTGCCGCGCCGTTCGGCGCTGGCTTTCCAGCTGATCAACCCCGAGGGCCTTGTTGCCAACAGTGAGCTGCTTGCCGAGTACAAGGTACTCGGCACCATTCCACAGGGCTTCTTTGGTCAGGGCAGTGCGCCTCTGGTTGCCCGCCAGCATCCAGAAATCTCGCACGCCGGGGACGACCGGGCCAAGCCACGGGAACATCTTGCGATACATCGGTAGCATTTCCGCGCTCGAGATAGCGTGGACCGCTAGGTGTTCCTGCTCGAGGATCGCCGGCCAGCCCGGTTCCTTCTTCTCGAGCGACGGATATCCCTCGCGCCACTTGGAGTAGAAACCTTCCTTGACGCCGATCCACTTCTTCGCACACTTGTCCGGCTTCCTGCCGTACATCTCGATGCACTCGTCTGTCGTCACGTCCGTGCCGACGCAGAACACCGCAACTCGGGCCTCGGGGAACTCGAGCGGTGTCTTGTTGAACACTTGCGCCGAAGAGTGAATGGAGACAGTGACAACGAGGCCGGGATAGGCCGGGTAGTAAATCGCCAGATAGTTGCGGAAGGTATCCCAGACGTCAACGGATTTGAGGTCCACGAATGGGATGAACGGCATCAGGTGGGGGTAGCGCGCAGCGAAGTCCTTGACGAGTTGTTCGCCCAAGTCAGCGCGATGCAGAATGTCATTGAACTTGACACCTGCCAGATGAGGCAAGATCGGGCCGTTAACCGCCTTGTCAATCTCGGCGAAGACCTCGCCCGCGTCCTTCTTGCCATCCACAGCCAGGAAAACACACTTCTCTTTCGCCCTGACATATGGCGGCAAACCGATTGGTTTCGGCATGCCAATCACTGTCCTTCCTTTATGCTAGAATAAGCTCTCAATCGAGCTTGACTTCTCGCAATTAGAATATACCGAATGTGCTTAAATGTAAAGCTGAAACAACAAAAAAACCGCCAGATATTATCCAACGGTCTTTTTGGGAAGTACTCCACTTTTTTCAAAAGAGTATTGTTCCGTATACTGTTCCAACTGCGACTGCGAGTATTGCGACTACGCTCATAGTTAATGCTTGCCAGAGCGTAAGATCATACTTTCGTTTGACCCTACCCTCGTCGATTGCAACAACTGTTTGAGCTTGAAGCTCTTTCTCAGTCATAATGCCCTCCTATTTACCCCACACGGCGTTAAACAATGTGGGAATTTTTAAGTTGCTTATACTATTATAGCATATAAAAACTTGTATGTCAAACTTGATCTTAATTTGTTGCTAAATAATACCCCACCCTGGTATAGTGTTAATAACTGGGGGTATCCTTGTGGATAACATCCACAAGGGAAATCCCTAATAACTAATTACTAATTTCTAAACAAATGGAAGTGCAAAAAATTCAAAACCGATTAAAGCGAATAGAGGGGCAGATTCGTGGTGTTGAAAATATGGTCTCACTGCTCCGCTCAAGCGATGAAATAATTATTCAACTCTCGGCAATAAAATCTGCAGTTAATTCCCTGCTGCACGAAATTATTGACCAAGAGATTGACCAAGCTGACCTAGAGCGTATGAATGAACTAAAAAAGACGCTGAAGCGCCTGACGAAAAATTAAACTCGCAAAACTTAGTTATATAGCAAAATGCACGGCGACATACAGTACTAATATGCCCAAAATCGTCATAATTGTCGTACCAGCAGTTGGGTGAGAATGATGACTCTCAGGGATCAGATCCGACGCACCAATATACAGGAAGAAACCGGAGAATATTGCCAGAATCACTCCAAGTGATGACTCTGACACAGAGAAAAATAAAGTGATAATGACTCCAATAGCCGGGGCTAGTGCGTCGACAACCAACCAAGGAATCGGGTTTTCAGTTTTTTTGCCTTTTAAAATTATTCCGACTGTGTTTATTCCATCGGAAAAATCATGGGTTAAAACAGCAACTGCTACAATCCAGCCTACAGCCGGAGAAAGTTTAAAAGCCAAGCCGATAGCCAATCCATCAAGCAACGAATGGAAACAAAGGGCGGTAGCACCAAGTTTGGATGAGTGCGATGGATTTTCGCAATGATCACAGTCATGTCCGTGAAGCGAAAAAAACCTATCTAAAATGAGATAAACGACAAAACCAATGGCTACAAATGTCATGATGGAGGCAGGAGTGCGACCAGAAATCGTCAGTGCCTCCGGCAGCAAGTCAAAAAAAGCTACAGCAATGACAGCGCCGGCAGAAAAGCCCAGAATTAAATGTAGCTTGTCACGAAATCGAATCGCAAAAATTCCGCCGAGAAAAGTGCTAATGATTGTAGCGAGAGCGATAATTAAAACCATATGCAGATTATAGACGTTTAAGGGAAAAATACAACCTCTATCTACCAGTTATTCGTATCTTAGAACATCAAGTGCATTAACTTTGGCTGCTCGGCGGGCCGGGTAAATGCCGGTAACAAAGCCAACCAAAATTGCAGTTAGAATTACACTAATAATTAAAGTTGGTGAATAATAGAAGACAGAAACAGCATCACCGCCGGCTCTGGTGGCGAAGATATTAAGTATCCAATTGGCAATTTTTCCAAGAAGTATTCCCCACAAGATGCCAACTACACCACCAACCAAACCAAGTGTTAGGGCCTCAAAAACGAAAAGATTACGAACGTCTTGACGATTCATGCCCAGAATTTTCATTAGCGCCACTTCTTTGACTCGTTCCAACAATGAAATCGTTAAGGTATTGAACATGCCCAACAAGGCAACCAGAAGGGCAATGAAACCAAAACTGCCGAGAACAATTTTGAAGATTGAGAAAACTGACTGAACTTGGGCAGCGGTGTCACCGACATAATCGGTTTTTAAACCATAAGCTTCAATTTGCTTACGGACGGTAGCTGATTTCGACTGATCAGTAATTCTGACCTTAACCTGTGAAAAAGCCAGAAGATTCCAGCCACTTACTGCCGCAGAATTAACATAAACCGATGGCGATGAATCGTCCTTTATGATTCCAACAATTTCAAAAGACTGGTTGCTATAGGTTTTGGCTTCATTATTGGCCGTTAACTCCTTTGGAATAATAACATCAAAGTTCACGGTTCTCCCCAGCTCGGTTTGCGGATCGTTTGTAATAAAAGTTAAGTATGAAGTGTTTACTACAATTTTTGTTTTATCGCTAGCCGGTAAATTATTCCCCCAATGAATTTTCTTGCCCGACCAATCCAGATAATTGGCGCTGGTGGCAAAAAATGCCGTGTCCATTGAGTTATTATCTTTTTTAGCTTCGGCACCCAAATTGGTGATCGTTTCAACAGCTGAGACATTGGCAATATTGGAAATTTTCGATACCGCTTCACTATTTAGCGAGACAACTTGAGAATTTCCGGTACCAATATCGATTAGCTGAAAAGCATCACCGCCGGTAATTTGTGATGTAACCAGTCTTTGAATTCCTGAGCCAAAGGAAATGAGAAATACCACAGCTGAAACGCCAATGATAATTCCACCCAAAGTTAAGACTGTTCTCATTTTGTGAGATAAAAGGTTCTTCAGCGCCAGTTTAAGCAGGAATTTCTTATCCATTTTTGCTGTCCTTGATTATTTCGCCGTCTTTCATTTCAACTTTTCTAGTTCCGTAATCAAAGTATTGCTCGTTGTGAGTCACCATTAAAATTGTTCGTTTATGTTCTCTGTTTAGCTTTCGGAAAATCTGCATAATTTCTTCACCGGATTTTGAATCTAGGTTCCCAGTCGGTTCATCTGCCATCAAAATCCAGGGATTGGATACTAGCGCCCGAGCCAGGCCAGCTTTTTGCTGTTGACCGCCGGATAGCTGTGTCGGAATCTGCCTTGCCAAATCAGAAATTTCCAAATCAGCCAAAGTTTTCTTCGCCTGCTTCATTGCTTGCGCTTCCGACTCACCTTCGATGATCAATGGCAAAGCTACATTTTCAATTACATTCAGCGATTTGATCCAATATGGCATTTGGTAAATCATACCAATCTTTTTTGCCCGAAATTTGGCTCGCGCGTCGTCATCTAGATTATAGATTTTGCTATCGCGGATAATAATTTCACCTTTTTCCGGCTTGTCCAACCCGAGAATTACATTAAACAGAGTCGATTTGCCACAACCGGATGGACCGTAAAGAACGATAAAATCGGTGGCGTTAACGTTGAAGTTTATATTTCGTAGCGCCCGAATTGTGTTTTTGCCAACTACAAAATTGTTGTCAACATTTGTGACACTGATTACTATTTCGTGCTGCTTTATTTCCTGGCTCATAATTTTGTTCCCATCCAACCGAAAAGATTATTTAGCGTTTTGATAATAATATTGAAAACCGACTGAGTAATTTCACCAGAGATGACCGTTTGGTCAGAGCTAGTGGCTTTATTGCCTGATTTATCAGAACAATTGATTCGGAAATGGTACGGACTCTGCGGTTTCAAACCGGAAATGACGGCAATGTGGTTAGTCTCGAATATTTCATCGTCAGTCGTTCTGCCAGAATAAGTGGTGCCGGAAATTCCTCCACCATATTCCAACATACATTTTGCCGGCTCGTCAGTAGTTAGGCCAACAGTAATTTGTGCCGTACTATCGCTGGATGTTCCGATATTCGATGATTCAGTTGAGATGTTTGCCATCACCGGCGGTCTGGTGTCATAGGCCGTTTTGAAGGTTTCCATCAGACTTTTTGCCACATTACCAAACTGATCGATGCCAGTGGCGTAGATTTCATAATCGGAGTTATCTGACAAGTTTCCGATATCAATTTTGTGATCTTTAATTTTATCTGAGGTTGAAACTTCAACTTTGGCCTGACCGACTGGTCCATAAAACACAGAAGAGGTAGTTTCAGTATTGGTTGTCCAGCTTACGGTAATGGCAGTATCCGGACGATTAGCAATCGGCTGAAACTTTAAACTGCCGATTGATGGCAAAGGCGGCATTGCAACGGACTGGCCGGCAAAAAATTTGGTTCCATCCTGACCAGTGGCATCGACTCGGAATTGATAAGTCTCGCCGGACGAAAGGCCATCAATTTTACCTGAGTAACCATTGAGGAAATCAGTCGATGGAATTGTTGTGCCATAGTTCCCAATTCCATATTCCAAATTAAACTGCGCAGGGACAGTTGAATTCCAAGAAATATTAGCCGAGGTTGGTGAAATAATTTGAGCAGTCAGATTATTTATTTGTGGCGCCGTAGCAGTAGTGGTGGTGTACCAATCAGACTCCCCAAGATTGCCAGATTGGTCGGTCCAGGTAATTTGGTAGCGATATTGTTTTTCTGGCACTAAACCGATAACTTTCACTGTGTGCGATAATGAATAGTTGGTTAATCCCTGTTCAGAAATGTAGGTGTTGCCATCATAAACTTTAACATAACCAGTTGTCGCTTTGCTGGAAACCCAAGTGGCGGTAATCGATGATGGACCGGCGGCAACGTCTGGACCGGAAACAACTTGAATTGCTGCCGTTGAGCAAAAAACTGAGGTTTGCCAAGACGAAACATTTCCGGCATTATCTTCAGTTCGAACATATAAAACATTATCACCATCTTGATAAGCAAAAGCCTGAAGAGTTGTATCGACAACATCGGTGATTGTTCCGGTTGTACCTCGGCGATATTGGTAGGTTTTAAAATCCGAACCACCGGCATCAGCTGCTACCGGCCAGTTGAAAGTGAATGATGTTTGAGTTGAGCAACCAACCGGTGAAACATTGACATACTCCGGTGGATTCGGAGCAATATTATCAAATTTGTAAGTGAACAATGTCGCCGCAGCAGAAATATTACTATTGGTGTCTTTGGTTTTAATTTTTAAATAATAAGTCGAGCCAGTCGCGAGCGTTGAGCCAGAGGTGTAATATTGAGTTGCTGGTGTTCCCCCGGCATGCACTTGATATGATCCGGCGGTTTGTGGGTCAGCACTGACGTCAGTGCCAAAATAAATATAGTAACCAGCAATGCCAGAGCTGTCATCAGTAGCACCGGAGAATTCAAAATATGGATTAGTGAAATAATTCCAGGAGCCATTTGCCAACAATGAACCTTTTGCCGCAGTATCATATCCATTGATAGTTGTTGGGTTTGTCGGTGGGATTGTATCACCGGCTTCAGTCGCGGCCAGCGAATAAAAAACTGATACATCGTTCTGATTATTATATTCAGTCTTAATCCAATCTGCAGACCGAGCAACGGTTGAGATTTGTGCTTCGTCTAAGCTACCTTTATACCTTGACCAGTCTCCAACGCCATTAATAAATGTGTCACCGCTAGCACCACCTGGTAAAATTTGGTCATCAGCAATCTTTTCGCCGTTTCTGTAAAAACTCATCGTTGCACCGTCTCGAACATACGTCTCCAAATACCATTGCCCAGGCGTCATGGCCGGGCCAGACACATGGACATAATTTCCTGGAGTTTGCTGGAACCACATTGCCCAGCCGCCACCGACCTGATCTCCGGAAAACAAAGTACCGGTAGTATTTTGGTCATCGAAAATAAAACCAGAATTCCCAGCACCCTCAGCTACCCACATTGAAACTGTTTGAGC
>JBAXWD010000026.1:0-8403 GCA_037128645.1 Candidatus Berkelbacteria bacterium | reverse complement strand
TAGTTTATCCGGACTCGTACGACCAGAATCCGGATCATAAATACATCGGGGCGACGTTGAATGATTTGTTGGCGAAGCGGATAGATTTGTATACTTATACTTATTTAGTCCACTGGAAATATTTCCCCCAGCCGGTTGGATTACACACTGACAAACACATGACGCCGCCAATCCAGCTACTCGACTTTTCGCATAGTTGGCAACGGTTTGATTTGACCCAAGGAGAAGAAGATCTGAAGCAGACTTCTCTAGATATGTATAAATCTCAGCTGAGATATTTGCTTTTGCACGACCTTTTGGTTTCCATGGTTAGACAAAATGAATTGTTTTCAGAAAAATTAATACCAACTATAAAATAATATGAAACTAGCTGTTGCAATGTCTGGCGGAGTTGATTCCTCCGTTGTGGCAAAAATTTTAAAAGATGAGGGTCACGACTGCGTCGGACTCTTTTTGAAGTTGTGGTCGGACTCAACATCCGGTCCATCATGTAGAAAGGAAAATCGCTGCTGTGATTATGAGGCACTCGAAGACGCACGAATGGTGGCAGCCAAATTGGATATTCCATTCTATGTAATTGATGCCAAGGAAGAATTCAAAAAGGAAGTAGTTGATTATTTTCTCGAAGAATACAAAAACTTGCGGACGCCAAACCCGTGTATCGTTTGTAATGAAACTATTAAATTTGATTTGTTGTTGAAGAAGGCGCTATCGATTGGTTGCGAAAAACTGGCAACTGGACATTATGCCCAAAGCTGTCAGCTGTCAGCTAATAGCTATCAGCTTTTAAAAGGCCAAGACGAAACAAAAGATCAGAGCTATATGTTGTATCGTTTAAATCAGGACCAGTTATCAAAAGTAATGTTTCCAATCGGTGAAATGAGAAAGAAGGACGTCCGTGAACTAGCGGTGAAGTGGGATCTACCGGTAAAAGAAAAACCAGAAAGCCAAGAGATCTGTTTTTTTGCCGACCGCGATTATCGTGTATTTTTGCGCCGATATTTGGATGAGAGTTTTTTTCAATCAGGTGATATTGTCGATGCTAGCGGAAAGGTAATTGGAAAACACGACGGTTTGCTCAATTATACGATCGGACAACGAAGGCTAGTAGATCAAGTTACAAGTAGCAAGTTGCAAGGAGACAAAAAACCGTTGTATGTTATAGGATTTGATTCAAAGCAAAATCGCTTGATAGTTGGTAGTGACGAAGAAGTTTATAAAAGAGAAATGATTGTGTCGGATCTGCGCTGGATCAATTCTGAAGCTATAAGCCAACAGCTAAAAGCTAAAAGCTTGTTTGTTAAGATCCGCTATCGACATCCGGATTTTAGCTGTTCCGTCATTGCGATCCAGCCGGAGGCGGAGAAGCAATCTGGATTGCCGCGTCGTTCCGCCTCGAGCGAAACTCCTCGCAATGACAAAATACGTATACTATTTAAAAAATCGCAGCGAGCAGTAACTCCAGGCCAATCTGCGGTGTTCTATGTTGACGATGAAGTTGTCGGTGGTGGAATAATCGAGTCCTAAATATATTCTAGTTTGTTGATAATTAAAAATACGACCGGCCCCCCAAAATCGGAGGCGCGGCCGCGGGTACTTCATGGGTGCTGCTGGCACATCTGCTTCTCTCAGCGAGAGTTCTTAGCAGACGCTGCCGGCAGCCGACGCAACGGGGAATGTGGTCAGGGCCACAGTTCCAGGCACCACCAGCTTGGTGGGGGCCGGAGCGGCGTCGGTTACTGCCTTCGTGAAACCCATCCCAACGAACGTGCCGGTGATCGCCATCTTCGATGTAGGCGTGTCCGGCGCGGCCTGCAGATAAACGGCGGCCAGCGTGGTCCCGATGTCGGTGGGGGCCACAGTCGAAACGGCGGCGGCCTTGAGGCCGGTATGCCACGGTGCGGTTGTCGTCAGCGCGCTGATCTGCTCATGCTGTAGTACGGCCATTGACTCGACGGCGCCCATGCCATCGCTCTTCTTCACGGCTTGCAGGGTACTCCACGGTGCGCTCTTGTTCGAGGCGGCCATTGTCGGCGCGGCGGCACTCCACGTTGTCGTAGTGATGGCGATACCCTTGGCGGTTGGCGGGTAGGCGGCCATCGCGGCGGTGACAGCGAGGAGAGCGATCAGCAGTACGAGTACAACTGCCAACAGCGTCTTGTACATGCGATTGCTCCTTGTGTCAGATTCCCAAACGACGGGTGTGCAACTTTCGTCCTCTTGCGCAAAGGGGCGATTGTCCAGCTCCTTGCTCTATTATTCTTATGTGCTATCCTCCTTGGATAAAGTATCGATCTGGGATGCAAGGAAACCCCAATCGACCTCTCCAGTTCTTGCAGTAAATTCTACATATTATTTTTCCGAACGTCAATATTTTTTGAATTAAAAAAACGGCGCATCCGATTAGATCGAATGGCCGTCGGTCGACACCAGTCAGCCAGGTAGGCTAGGACTTGGGCTGGAGGGATTCGTGCAGCCCCTCCATCCACTCATCCTGGGCAATCTTCCACTTAGTGATCGAGGGGGCGATTTCCAGCAACGTGGGTGAGTTGTACACGTTGTTGTACCAGGCGACGTACTGGTCGTCGGTCACATCGGCCAGCATTTCGTCGGCCGGCTTGTCCTTACGCGCCGTGACGAAGGCGCGGACTTCAGCCGAACAGTCAGGCAGCATATTCTCGTTAGGCGAGCACATTTTCCTAATCCTCCGTGGTGTTGTTGTGCTCAAATACAATATCATAAATGATCAATAAAGTCAATGTTTTTGTGTATCTGTTATAATTTTAGTATGGATTTATCAACCGAAGTACAATTCCTTCACGGAGTCGGGCCAAAAATGGCCGAAAAACTAAAAAAGTTGGGCGTCGAAACGGTGCGTGATCTGATTTATTATTTCCCGCGTGACTATGCCGATTATACCCAAATCACGAAAATAGGTGATTTGGGAAATCCGAATGTCGAAACCCGAATGTCGAATGAAGTCCAAAATCAAAATGTCACAATCAAAGCAAAAATCATAAATATCGCGAATCGGAGGACATCGAGGCGAAGATTTGTTGTCACAGAGGCGGTTGTGACTGATGACACTGGATCAATTAAAGTTGTTTGGTTCAATCAGCCGTATTTGGAGAAGATGTTGAAGGCTGGATCGGAGGTTATTCTCAACGGCAAAATCTCCTATGATAATTTTTCCGGCCAGCTGCAAATGGAATCACCAACGCGAACAAACTTTCCGCGGATTGTGCCAATTTATCCGGAAACGGTCGGAATTTCGAGTGCTTATATTGGGAAACTCCTGAAAGCTATCAGCTATCAGCTATCAGCTGTTAGGGAATACATTCCAGAAGAAGTTATTAAGAAAAATCAACTACTTCCTATACAAGAATCAATTAAACTCCTGCATTTTCCAACTGATTCTGCTTCGATTGAAAAGGCCAGAGAGCGAATGGCATTTGATGAATTATTTTTGTTCTCGTTACAAAAGCAGCTGATCAAGCAGGAAGTTTTAATTCATAAAGCTCCAAAAATGAGTATCGACGAGCAGTTTTTGAAGGATTTTGTTGAATCATTGCCATTTAAATTAACAGATGCGCAGCGAAAGTCATCTTGGAGAATTATTAAAGATTTAGAATCGGATCAGCCGATGAACAGGTTGCTAAATGGTGACGTTGGTAGTGGAAAAACAGTTGTTGCTGCATTTGCCGCGGCTGTTGTGATCAAAAATGGAAAGCGCGTGGCATTAATGGCGCCGACAGAGATTCTGGCCAATCAGCACTACCAGACTCTATCTAAGGTCTTGCAGCCTCATGGTATTTCTATCGGTTTGATAACATCTGCCTCTCAAAAGCTAAAAGCTGCTAGCTGTCAGCTGTCAGCTGATATTGTTATTGGCACTCATGCCTTAATTCAAGAGAAAGTCGAGCTGGATAACATTGGCCTGGTAATCATCGACGAGCAACATCGGTTTGGCGTTAACCAGCGCAATAAATTGTTGGAAGCGAGAAGCGGACTTCGGCCACATTTTCTTTCAATGACTGCCACACCAATACCGCGTACAATGTCACTGGTGGTTTTTGCTGACTTAGATGTTTCGGTAATCGATGAAATGCCGGCCGACAGAAAAAAGATTATCACGCGGATTGTGGGGCCAGCTGGCAGGGCCGAGGCTTATGATTTTATTCGAAAAGAGGTGAGTAACGAACATCAAGTTTTTGTCATTTGTCCGCTGATCGCCGAAGGCGATCAAGCTGATAGCTTGCAGCTGATAGCTAATAGCTTCTTTGAAGAAGAGAAAAAAGCAGTTATAAAAGAAGCCAAGAGATTACAAAAAGACGTTTTCCCTGATCTCAAGATTGCAATGTTGCATGGCAAGCTAAAATCAAAAGAAAAAGAGGCGATAATGAGCGATTTCAAAGCTAAAAAGTTTGATATTTTGGTCTCTACATCGGTGGTCGAGGTTGGTGTCGATATTCCTGGCGCAACAGTAATGATGATCGAAAATGCCGAGAGTTTTGGATTAGCACAACTGCATCAATTTCGTGGTCGTGTTGGCCGCAATGATATGCAATCATATTGTCTGCTTTTCTCGTCCTCCAATTCAGAAAATGCCCGCTTGCGATTATCCTACATGGAAAAAATCTCCTCTGGTTTCGAACTAGCAGAAAAGGACTTGGAATTACGTGGTCCGGGGCAAATGTATGGCTATGTTCAATCCGGTTTTTGGGATTTTAGATTTGCCGATATTGGTGATAGAATTATGATAGAGAAAGCAACAGAGGCAGCCAAAGATGTTGTGGGTCAGATCGACAAATATCCCGAACTATTGGAAAAAGTGGGTGAATCGGCCAAGCACCTTGAATAAAATTCTAAATTCGAAGCTCTAAATTCTAAACAATATCAAAATTCAAATAACTAAATGTCAAAAGTTTTGGATTTTGAAAATTAGAAATTGAAAATTTGTTTAGAAATTAGGATTTAGAAATTAGAAATTGTTTCAATGAAAACTATCATTGAAAGATATAGTACTTGGATTGGCATTGGGCTGATCGTACTGGCGCTAGTCGGCGGCGTTTTGTTGATGGTGAAAAAAGGCGCTTGGGCGAGCGGGGAGGCGCAAAATCAGCCGACGGATAATAAAGATAAAGAAATCTCTGATCTCAAGAATAAAATTACGGATTTGGAGAAGCAAATTGCGGATTCAAAAACTGCTGCTGCTACGCCAGCCGTGGAAGCTGCGCCTGCTCCATCTTCAATCACAAAATCTACTACACCTGCAGGGAAAATTAACATCAACACCGCAACCGCGGCGCAGCTGGATTCACTGCCTGGAATTGGGCCAACCTATTCGCAGCGGATTGTTGATTATCGCAACACTAATGGGCCGTTCTCATCGATCGATAAAATTCAAAATGTTAAAGGCATTGGCGAAAAAACTTTTGCTAAGTTTAAGGATTTAATAACGATATGATTTCAAAAGATTATCAGTGGAGTGAAAATTTTGCTTACGGTCTAGGGCTTTTCGTCTCTGATGGACATTTGTCAATCGATGGAAGGCATTTGAATTTTACTTCGAAAGACTTAGAATTAATTGAACATTTCAGGATGATTTTTTGTCCAAGTGCAAAAGTTTCCACAAAATTACGGGATGCTGGAAGCCCCAAGATATATTTTTATGTTCAATTTAGTGATGTCAATTTATATAAATTCTTTTTGTCTATTGGTGTTCCACAGCAAAAAAGCAAAAATATCAAAAAAGTGAATTTTCCTAACAAATTTTTCTGGGACTTTTTGAGAGGTCTACTAGATGGTGATGGGTCGGTGCAAACTAGTAATCATCCGGAATCTAAAAAGCAACAAATTCGTTTGAGGTTTTGCTCTGCTAGCCGAGAGTTTATTGTATGGTTACAATCTAAGATCAATTGCAAAGAAGTTGTTGGAGGTCGAATCTCTCTTGGAAAGAATATTTGGCTTTTAGAATATGGCAAGCGTGATACGATTGAATTATTCAAGAAAATGTACTACAATAATCAGGTAATTTGTTTGCCTAGAAAATCTAAGGTCCTGAAGAAATTTGTTGTTGATAATCAAGATTTTGAGCCAAATAGATGGCAAAATAGATTTACAAAGAAACATGTTAGCCCGAGTGGAGAAATTGGTAAACTCGCTAGTCTTAGGAACTAGTGCCGTAAAAAGCTTGCCGGTTCGAGTCCGGCCTCGGGCACCAATTTAATATAATTCGAATATGGATAATCACGTTTTAACTGATAATGATCCTGATGAGCTCCCAGAGGACTACTTCGAGAAGTTGGAAGAAGAGCTGCTCGAAGAAGCGGACAAGTCGGATCATAAAGATATGCCAGTTTCCGGCAAGAGTGTTTTTGAGATTGAACGGTTGAAAAGGAAACGGACAGAAGAAAAC
Source organism: Candidatus Berkelbacteria bacterium (assembly GCA_037128645.1). Taxonomy (GTDB): domain Bacteria; phylum Patescibacteriota; class UBA1384; order XYA2-FULL-43-10; family CAINNR01; genus CAINNR01. Next base: position 1,985 of record JBAXWD010000026.1, on the reverse strand, counting down.
TCGGAAGAATAAATACAATTGTTGTACTGCTAAATTGCTGTATTGTTGTTTTTTAACTATACAACGATGAAACAATATGACAATTTTTTAGTTTCAAAGGCACTTTTTTAATCATTGTTAGTGTGGTAAACTTTAGCCGAAATGAAAACAAGACGCAGAATCATTGCAATTGTCGGGCCGACAGCCAGCGGGAAAACCAACTGGGGAGTTCCGATTGCTAAAAAATTTAATGGTGAGATTATTTCTGCCGATTCGCGCCAAGTTTATCGTGGACTCGACATTGGAACCAGCAAAGATATTGGAGAATATGGTGATGTTAAATATCACTTAATTGATATTAAAAACCCAGGTGAAGAGTTTACATTGTTTGATTGGCTGGAACGAGTTAGGGTCACCATTGAAGAGATTTTTTCTCGTGGTAAAACACCGATTATTGTCGGAGGAACTGGCCTGTATATTCAAGCTCTCACTGAGGGGTTCGAGCTTGAAGTAACAAGTAACAAGTCACAAGTCACAAAATACTCGAGATTGGAATTAGAGAAAAAATCATTAAAACAATTGCAAAATATTTTCTTGAAACTTGATACTTGTAACTTGAAACCTGATATTAACAATCCTTATCGTCTAATTCGGTCTATCGAACGAGAACAATCGGGGGAAATTATCACTAAGAAGGAGCCGGATTTTGAAGTACTACAAATTGCAATTGATCGACCACGCGAAGAATTATATCAACGAATTGACCATGGAGTGGAAGAGTGGTTTAAGGAAGGTTTTACGGAGGAAGTCAAAGGTTTATTGGATACCGGTGTTGATCCCAAATGGTTGGAGAAAATTGGACTCGAATACCGGATATTAACAAAATATATTATCGAAAATCAGACCGATTTTGAAGATATGAAACAAAAAATGAAGTTTGCCATTCACGCTTACGCACGGATGCAGTTGACTTGGTTCCGTCGCTTTCCTGAAATTGTCTGGTGCTTTGATATAGAGTCAGCGGAAAAAGAAATTAAGAAATTTTTGAAATAGTGATATACTTATTTTATGGAACAAGAGAGTGGGACAAAGAACTATTTGAATTTAGATTTGGTCAACGTAATGTATGGCGTTGTCGCGAGTTACGGTTTTTATTTTATCGACAAAGCTGCAACACCAACCGATTACATACGTTTTATTTTCGCCTACGCCGTTCTATTCATGGATTGGGTTTATGCCCATCACACTTACAAGGGTCAGGATTATAAAAAATCTTATCTGTTTCTCGACTTGGTTACCTTGTTTTTATTTTCTCGACTTTTAAGCACCTCCACTGCCGGTGATTCAATATTTTATTTTTGGCTATCAATAATCTTTGTCCTTTATGTCGTTTGGGATTATATAATGCGTCAGGACAATATTAATTCAGGTTTTAATTGGAAGTCGTGCCTAACTAGTGATTTTATAGGCGCCGCAGTGTTTTTTATTCTTTGGCTGGTTCTTAAAAATAATATTTTTCTTCAAAGTTATACCTTCATTACCATCGCTGCAGTTGCGATCTATGTTGTTATTACCCTTGCTTGGTACAAGAAACCAGAAAAGAAACAAAATATTACCATTTAGTGATGGCTAAAATTGCCAAGGTGAAAAGTTGTGCGGTTTTTGGGCTGGATGCGTTTCCAGTCGAAGTTGAAGTCGACATTGGGCGGGGTCTCCCGTCTTTTTCAATTGTTGGGTTGCCGGATAAGGCAATTGACGAGTCAAAAGATCGAGTTCGGTCGGCAATTAAAAACTCTAACTTAGTTTTTCCGGACAAAAGACTAACGGTAAATCTGGCGCCGGCAGATATTAAAAAAGAGGGGCCGACCTACGATTTGCCGATTGCGGTCTCGATTTTGTTGGCAGGCGAACAGATTGGGCGAGATAAAATTTCCAAAAATGACGTTTTTATTGGCGAGTTATCACTTTCGGGTGAACTGAGAGCGGTTTCTGGGATACTGCCAATG
>JBAXWD010000025.1:0-8496 GCA_037128645.1 Candidatus Berkelbacteria bacterium | reverse complement strand
AAATCCAAGCCTTGCAAACAGCATAAGTGTTTCCAAGGTCTTGAAAAGAGAACGCCTTTTCTGCGGCTTGATTGACTTCTAGAAAATCTGTTAAAATGAATGCATACACATATGTCAGATAAAAATCTTGTAGCTGGAATAGGGGCTATTGCGACCAAGGGAAAGCACAAGGAACGATTTCTCTTCGTTGGAACAATCGAGCCAAAGGACACTTTGGATCGCTTTTTCTATTTAATTGAAATTGACTCTCCCTGGGTTGACGGCGAAAAAATCAAAAATGCTATTGTTGGGACCTTGGGAGATGACTGGCACCTGGGAGCCGACAAGGCAGAGAGCTTTGAAACGGTAATTAAAAAAATAAATGCCGCGCTTGGTGAAGTTTCACAGTCCGGCGAACATGAATGGGTTGGGAAACTCAATGCGATCATTGGTCTAATTTCCGGCGGTGAGCTTATTTTCTCTCAAACCGGCCGAATTTCCGGCTATCTTTTCCGCGGCAATAAAATCTCTCACATCACCGAAAAACCAGTTGAGGGCGAAGAAGCACACCCACTCAAAACCTTCGTTTCAATTATCGATGGCAGCGTTGCAGCATTAGACAAGGTGATAATCGCCAACACCGAGTTTTATTCGCATTTGTCACTAGATAGACTAAGGCAAATTTTTGCAACTTTTTCCTACAAAGACGCAATTGCTGAGATCACTAAAAATCTTCGCAAGTCCAAAATTCGCGACGTTAATTTAATGGTTTTTGATTTACGAGACATTGAAAGCCAACTTGAGGAAGATGAGAAACCGGATATTATTTTTCTTGATGATATCCCCGACTCCGCGCCACTTCATTACACAAAAATGTTTTTTAAGGGCTTAAGCAGTGGAGCCAAGGCTACTGGCCGAGGCGCTAGAAAAGCCGGGGAATTTTGGGCTAAAAACATTCAGCCGAAAATTTCTTCCGGGGCCGAAAAAGTTGGTAGCAAAATCAAAGACACCTCCGGAAAGACCTTGCGACCGGTTACTGAACGGCTTGGCAGTGTGCCAAAAGTAAATTACTTTAACAGAAAAACAAATAGCGGGTCCGGTTTTCTGTCAAATATAGTTTACTTCTTTTCAAATTTGATACTTTGGTCCAAGGCCTTAATCAAGCCGAATAACAGAAAATACTTGTACATTGCCATTTTAGTTCTGCTCCTTGCAGTTGGCTTTATTAAGATCCAAATGAACAGCAAAAAGAACCAAAGCGTTAGCGTTTCGAGCGAAAACATTGCCAACCTGGACACTGCCAGAAGTTTGTACTCAAAGGCACTGGATGATTTAGGGCTGAAAAAAACCAATGGTAAAGACGAATTAATTTCCGCCCGCGATGCCGCCGCTAAAGCAACGGCAACCCCAGCGATTGCTGATGAGGCCAAGAATTTGTTATCGCAAATACAAGCAAAATTAGACACGCTGAACCTGGCAACCAGAATTACTACTGGGGTAAGCCCAATTTTCTCTTTTTCCGATAATTCAATAGAAACTTACGCCGTCGGCGCTAATCTTTTCTCAGTATCGGCAGATGGTAAAATTGCCGAATACGATACCAGGGCAAAAACTTCCGAGAGTTATGGACAAGTGAGCGCAGATTTAGGAAAAGTTGTTGACACTGTATATAACGATAGTGATAGTTCGCTGCTAATGCTAACCGATAAACCGACAGTGGTTAAATTAGATATTGGCTCCAAATCCCTGTCCGAAACCAAGCTGGCTTCCGACGCGACTTGGGAAAAATCACTGGGCATTGCCGTTTATTCCTCAAATATTTATTTACTCGATGGTGACGCCGGACAAATTTGGAAACACACTCTGTCCTCTGGCAATTATTCAAAAGGTGTAAGTTATATTACCAAGCAGCCAATTTCGCTCAAGGCTAGCACTAGTGTGGCAGTTGACGGCAACGTCTGGGTCTTGAAATCAGACGGGGCAGTTGTGAAAATCGCCAAATCAGTAGAAGACGCAACTTTCGCCGTTTCCGGAATCCCAACTCCAGATACAAAAATTACCACTCCGACAAAGTTCTTCACCGACCAAAGTTCTAACTCACTATATATTTTGGACAAATCAGCCAGCCGAGTTCTGCAATTCGCCAAAACTGGCGTTTATCAGAAACAATATGTTTTGGACGGAATGAATTTAACCAGTTTTGCTGTTAATGAAAAACTAAAAAAACTTTGGCTCATCTCCGACACCAAAGTCTTCGAACTAGACACTTAAGCCCTTACAAATTTACGAATAATGCAGAGAACGAAATTACCAATAAATCATTTTAAGTTTAGAATTCGTTTGTAAATTACCTCAGATGAGGTAAAATTAACGATAATCCCAAGTTTGATGTTTGCTGCTCTTAAATAGCCGAAAAGTTGCTCTATGTCTTTTCGATGAATATGGTCCTGTGATTTTATTTCAACAGCAATTTTTTCATCTATTAAAAAATCCAAAAAATAGTCAGAAACTTTATTGTTTGCGACCTTCAATGGAAAATGAGCTTGACTTTTAAAGTTGATTTTCCTAGTTCTGAATACTTTTTCCAAAGCTGTCTGATATGTCTTCTCGCGATGGCCTGCGCCCAAATCATTAAAAACATCAAAACAACAGCCCACAATTTTGTAACATTCTTCTTTAAAGATAATGTCCGTCATCACCTTTGGGTTATTCGTAATTTAGTTCTTGGATTTATTGGTAAATTGGTAAGAGAATTACATTTTTTCTGGGGCTGATATCCCCATTAACATCAGAGATATTTTCAACACATTGCGAGTTGCTAAAACTAAAAGCAGTCGAGAGCGAGTTAACTCTTTATCGTCCGAAAGTACGTGACAATTGGCATAGAAGTTGTGAAAGCCCCGAGCAATTTCGGTTGCAAAGTGGGGGAGAGCCTGAATTTGAAATTCACCGCTGGCCTTTTCCAGCGCATCCGAAAGCCCAGCCAACGCTTTGATTAGAGCGATCTCTTTTTTGTCAGTTAGTTTTTCCAGATCAGCTGACTTAATCGTCCCCTGTCCATTTGCAATTTTTTCCAACTCTGCAATGTCCCCTTTTTCGGCATTGCGCAATATACTGCAAATTCTGGCATAAGCATATTGCAAGTAATAGACTGGATTTTTATCCGAACGCTCAAGGGCTAAATCCAAATCAAAATCAATTATCGAGGAAGTTGCCTGGGAAATAATTGTGTATTTAAAGACATCGGCCGGAACTTTTAATTTGGTAATTAAATCAGCAATATTGATAAAATTGCCCAACCGCTTCCCCATTTGTTTAGTTTCACCATCTTTTTTCAGCCGGACGTTTTGGTAAAGAATAATCGATAATTTGCTTTCGTCACAGCCAATGGCTTTCATCGCACTTTTCAACCGGGCAATGTGTCCGTGATGATTAGCACCCCAAACGTCAATTAAGCGATCATTCCCCCGCTCAAATTTATCTTTATGGTAAGCAATGTCCGTTGCGAAATATGTCGGCGTTTTTTCAGCATCGGACCGCAGAAGCACTGTCTCCCTATCGTTAGGGTCCAAATCATTTGATGTAAACCAAAGGGCACCTTCTCGATTATCGGTATGTCCGTCAGCTTTCAGTTGATCGACTATTTCCATGCTTTTTCCGGAGTTTAGAAAATCACTTTCGTAAACAAAACGATCGAAAGAAATCCCTAAAGCTTCAATATCTTCTTTAATTCGACGAATAGTTTTTTCCAACCCCACTTTAGCAAAAAAACCCGACAATTCATGATCATGAAGATTAGAAATTTCAGTTTTGTACTCGGTTTGAATTTCTTCCGAAACCTCCTTCAGGAAGTCACCCGGGTAGCCACCTTCCGGAAAATGAAACTTTGGGTCAGACTTAATTGTATAATAGTAGGCCAGAGTATCAGCGAACTTTTTAATTTGATTGCCAGTATCGTTGACATAGAATTCTTTTTCAACGGTATAGCCCCGCCAAGTAAGAACATTAGATAGTACCTCGCCAATTGGGCCGCCGCGTGCATTACCAATGTGCAGTGGACCTGTTGGGTTAGCTGAAATAAATTCAACTAAAACTTTTTGGCCCTTGCCTACATCACTTTTCCCGTAGTCGCTACCAATTTGCAAAACTGAAGCTAGATAATTATGAAAAAACTTATTCGATAATTTTATATTAATAAATCCCGGACCTGCAATTTCAACTTTTTCTATTTCGGCTGATTTTAACTCACCAACAATCTTCTCAGCGATTTCTTTGGGGTTTTCGCTATTCTTCGAAGCGATAGTCAGAGCAACGGAAGTAGAATAATCACCCAAATCGTCCTTTGGCGGAACAGATAAATCAAAATTATCCGGAAGATCATATCCGGCATTCTTGATTGCGCTAGCGATTTGTTTTTTTAATTCTTCCATTTTTCACGCTTGACAGTCCACAGATTGTGGCATAAACTATTGGAGTTTTCATAAACAGCGATTAACTATTTTACATAGTACCGACAAACCATTATAATGTAAAGAGAAGGAAAAATATTTGCCCGCTCGTCATTGCGAGCCATCAAACAAAGTGAGAGGCGCGGCAATCTCTATTCAATTGAAAAGATTGCTTCGCGAAACTCGCAATGACAAGGCAGTCGGGTAAAGAGAAGGAAAAATATGGCATTTAATTTTGGGTTCTTAAACCCACTAAAGTTGCGCTCAAAGTCAAAAGATTCAAAGAAAAAGCGCAAACCAATCGATAAAAAGCGGGTGCTAATAATCACTGGCTACTCTCTGCTAGCAGTTTTGTTATCTATTTCATTAGTTTTTGCTTGGTATTCCAAGGATCTCCCGACTCCAGATAAAATTTCCAAAATGACGCCGTCACAATCTACCAAAATTTTTGATAGAAATGGACTACTGCTTTATGAAACTGGTGATTTAAAGCGCACCATTGTCACTTCAGACCAAATGCCGCAAAATATTAAAGACGCGACAGTCTCAGTCGAAGATCAATCGTTTTATCAAAATCATGGTCTAAATTTTAAAGGCATCACCAGAGCAGCAATCCATGATATTTTTCACATCGGATCTGGGTCACAGGGCGGATCAACAATTACCCAACAGTATGTCAAAAATGCCCTGCTTTATTCCAACCAAACAATTTCGAGAAAAATTAAGGAAGCAATTTTGGCTGTTGAACTTGAATTCATGTACTCCAAAGATCAAATTATGACTATGTATCTAAATGAAATCCCTTACGGCGGGCAGATTGCTGGCGTCGAAGCTGCAGCAACAATGTATTATGGTAAGCCAGCCAAGGACTTAGATTTGGCACAGTCAGCCACACTGGCTGCCATTCCGCAATCGCCGACGTACTATAATCCGTATGGGACACATACTGATAAACTTATTTATCGCCGAAACTATGTTCTCGACCAAATGGTTAAAATGAAATATATCACAAAAGATCAGGCTGACACAGCCAAAAAGGAAGACACCACAACAGTTGGCACCGCAGTTAAGCCGAGGAAAATGTCAATGCTAGCGCCGCATTTTTCAATGTACGTTCTGGAACAAGCGGCGGCGCAGTTTGGCGAACAACGGGTTGAAAAAGAAGGTCTTTCAATTTACACATCCCTTGATTACAATACCCAGAAGCTAGCTGAGCAAGCAGTCACCGACGGCATGGCAAAAGTTTCAAAATATGGCGGATCAAACGGCGCATTAGTAGCAATTGATCCCAAAACCGGTGAAGTCCTGTCTATGGTTGGAAGCAAAGATTTTTTTGACACCGGGATCGACGGCAACGTTAATGTGGCAACATCACTTCGCCAGCCAGGCTCCTCATTCAAACCATATGTTTACGCGACAGCATTTAAACGCAAAGACTTTTCACCCAGTAAAATACTATTCGACTTTACAACCGATTTTGGCGGCGGATACATTCCTCACAACTACGACAATAAAACTCACGGACCACTAACCGCAAGACTAGCACTTGATAACTCCCTTAATATTCCTGCGGTCAAAACTACAGCAATAGATGGCATTGATAACGTTTTAATCACCACTTCTGATATGGGGATCACCTCGCTGACACAAAAAGACCGCTACGGCTTGTCTCTCGGCTTAGGAGTGGGTGAGGTTTCGCCGCTAGAACATACAAATGGCTTTGCCACTTTCGCTGCCAATGGCGTTCATCATGATATACACCCAATGCTTAAAGTTCTTGATAATGGTGGCAAGACAATTTACGAATACAAGCCAGAAGAAGATAAGGGGAAGCAAGTCCTTGACCCACAAATTGCCTATGAAATGCAAAATGTCATGAGCGATAATAACTCAAGGGCCTTAGTCTTTGGCACAAATACTCCGCTAAAATTCACCGATCGTCCAGTTGCTGCTAAAACGGGAACCACTTCCGACTTTAGAGACGCCTGGACAGTTGGGTATACACCATCACTCGCAGTCGGTGTCTGGGTTGGCAACAATGATAACCACCAAATGTCATCGGGCGCTGATGGTGTAGTTGTAGCTGCACCAATTTTCCATCAATTCATGACAGCAGCAATGAGCGGAAAACCAGTGGAACAATTTGTGGCGCCGGCTGGAATTCAAACTCTAACTGTTGAAAAATGGTCAAATAAATTGCCTACAGAATTTTCAAAAGAAACTACAACTGATATCTTTGCATCATGGCAAGTGCCAACAGATAAAGACGATGTTAACGTCGCAGTTCGGGTTTGTAAGTCCAATAATCTTAAGGCCCCTGATGGTACGCCAGACAATCTAATCAATACAATCGTTTTTTCCAATATTCATTCGGAGATGCCAAACAACCCTAACTGGGAAGGACCAGTTCATACTTGGGCCGTTGCTAATGGGCTCTACAACCCGGAACCGGCTGGAACTTGTGATATTGGCCCCAGCATTTCAGTTTCAATTAACTCGCCAACTGCCGATCAGACTTTAAGTGGTGATTCTACCCTTAGCGCATCGACTAATTCGCCTGGTGATACTTCAAAAGTTGAGTTCTTTATCGATGGCACTTCAATCGGCTCCGACACTGCGGCACCGTATTCAATGAGTTTTAATTTTAACTCTGTGGCTGCTGGGCGGCACGTGCTTAAAGTGACCGCTACCGGCAATAATGGCACCGCAGACACTAAAGAAGTTTCATTCTTCTCAATTGATAATAGCTTTACTATTTCAGGGGCTTCGTCCGGAAGTATAACTAGCACAAGCGCGACAATAAGTTGGTTAACTTCCGTCGGCGGTACCAGTCAAGTTTTCTACGATACAATCGCCCATGATAATTATAATGATTACACCAAATCAAGTTCCAAAAATTCATCGCTGGTTACCAGCCATTCAATAGATCTGTCGGCTTTGACACCAAACACAACTTACCATTTTCGGGTTGCATCAATAAATTCTACTGGCGATATAGCCAGCTCAAACGATTACTCTTTCAAAACTACTCTTTAGACCAGGTCAAAATAAATTATTCTCTAGCGCAGCACTAATATTTTTATAACCGAAATAAACTTTGAATCCTAGCGCTTCAGCTTCTTTTTTGCGTTTATCGGCAGCCATAACCTTTTTGAGCTCTCCTGTTAACCCTATTTCGCCGAAATAAACGGATTTTATCGGTAATGATTTATTTTTATATGACGAGGCAATAGCCAGCGCCACTGCCAGATCAGCCGCAGGCTCCCTGGCTGAAAGTCCACCGGCAACCGAAATGTAGATATCTTGATTGCCAAGGTTTAACCCGGCTCGTTTCGTTAAGACTCCGATAATAATATTCAAACGATTTAAATCAAATCCTGACGCCGTTCTTCTTGGGTAACCAAAAGTTGTTGGCGTAACCAGTGCTTGAATCTCAACTAATAATGGCCGCGTCCCTTCAAGCAGAACTGTGGTCGCGCTCCCTGGTAAATTATCCCCCTCAGACAGAAAAAATGCACCCGGATTTTTTATTTCAACTAGACCTGATTCAGCCATCTTTAAAACTGCAATTTCATCAGTGTTCCCGAAGCGATTTTTAACAGTTCTTAAAATTCTAGCATCGTTGCTGCGCTCGCCTTCCAAATAAACCACAACATCAACTAAGTGTTCAAGCAAGCGCGGGCCAGCAATAGAGCCATCCTTAGTTACATGGCCAACTAACACTAAAGTGATTGATCGCTCTTTTGCAATTCTGATTAATGCTGCTGCAATTTCACGAACTTGAGTTACTCCACCAGGTGAACCATCCACAGTTGTGCTTGATATTGTTTGAATTGAATCTATTACAAGTAATTCAGGTTTTACTGAATCAATATGGGCAATCACTGCACCAAGGTCTGACTCTGCCGCAAGCCATAAATTTTTATCAATTGCATTAAGTCGCTCAGCTCTTAATCTCACTTGAGAAGCTGATTCTTCACCACTTATATATAAAGAAAGAATGCCTTGTTTTGCAGTCTCAGCTGCCACCGTTAAGAGCAGTGTTGATTTACCCACACCAGGCTCACCT